>PLXB01000425.1 GCA_003151215.1 Ignavibacteriota bacterium | reverse complement strand
CAAAAAAAATCTTCCGGGTAACGGCAAAAATTACCCGGAAGTACTTTAAAGTAGAGGAATATCACTCGCTAAAGTGATATTCCGCAGAAAGAAAGACGTGTGTAGGATTAATGGCGGATCGGGAAAGGGAGTCGTCGGGACGCCCGAAGCCCGGTCTGCCGTTATCCCATTGCCGCTCATGCGCAAATGATCATCCTGCTATGAAATTGGAGGATTTATTAATTATCTGAAATTCTGTCCTAATATTTGTAGAGTGTGAAATAGCCGATGGCATCGTATCTTTGTACCCATGAACAAGCTCTATTTCGGCGATAACCTCGTCATCCTGAAAGAACATATCGTCCCGACCTAGCCGGCGGAACAGGCACGTATCACAATTTCAAGAGGCAACCGAATAGCAGGGAAATCGGAACTGAATAAAACCTGAAGTGTTTATTTATCCGCTATTTTACCAGTTCATAATCCACTATAGACTTCATGAAAAAATTAATTTTTGTTTTAGCAGCATTTTTCCTGGTTTCCTCTGCATTCTATCTCAATAGTTGCAGCAATTCGACAAGCACAACTGTTCGCGATACGGTTTTTCAGCATCCCTTTAACTTTATTCAGACTCCAACGACAGATGATCTGCGTGGTGTCAGGTTTACGACATTGAAAACAGGTGTAGCCGTTGGCGCCGGATCGATTGTTCATACTTTTGATGGGGGATTGACGTGGATTCCGGTTGTAAGCGGAAGCGGCTTAGATCTCTATGCCGTTTCTTTCAGTGATATTAATAATGGAATGGCCGTCGGAAGCAACGGCGCTCTGAAAACGACGGACGGAGGATTATCATGGACAGCGGTTGCATTAGCCGCCCCTTTTCAGCCTCGCAATGTTCAAATGACAAGCTCCACCACTGCATACATCATCGGAAATCACTACAACGATGTTGATAATACTCAGGGATTTATCTACAAGACAACTGATGGTGGAATCACATGGCACTCGCTCACGATCACTGCTCCCGGACTCTATGGTATCTGCTTTACCGATGCAATGAACGGATGGGTATCGGGTTGGCAGGGAGTGATTTTCAAAACAACTGATGGCGGGACAAGCTGGGTACAACAAATTTCTCACACCACAGGTACTCAAATTTCGCAGCTATCTTTTGCCGATGCCACTCATGGCATGGCTGCCGGCTACCCCAGTATAGCAGGAGATCCGACTCCTCCGACTTCCGGTTATATCATCACGACTTCCGATGGCGGCGCTACATGGACCCCGCAAGCGACGTTGAATGCAATGGATGGAATCTGGATGTCTGATGCAAATAATGCCATGGCCGCCGGTTGGAATGGAACAATCATGGAAACAGCAGATGGTGGAAAGTCATGGTCATCGAGATCTCTCGGACCGCTTCGCCTGATAAACATATTTCTTAATGATGCCAATAACGGCGCAACTGTCGGTTTGAACGGGCAGATCTATGTTATAGGACCGCATTAAGAGCAAGAGTCGAAATTTTTAAAAAAGTAGTGCGCCCGCACCGGAATGCAAGCGGGAAACTATTCATCGTAGAAATACGATATATATTCTGTGAAAGCAAAGAAATCCCAGACGAATAATGATGATATGGCGCTGAAGCTGAAGGCGCTGGCGCATCCGGCACGTCTGGAAATTCTGGAGATCCTGAAAAATAAATGCTGCATTTGCGGCGAGATCGTGGATATACTACCCTTAGCGCAGGCTACAGTAAGCCAGCATCTGAAAGTATTGAAGGATGCAGGATTTATTATCGGCGAAACCGAAGGCACGAAAGTTTGCTATATGCTCAACCGTATTGCCATGGACCGCTTCAAGGAATCGCTTTCATCGTTTTAATATTTTTTTATCCGAATTCATCGTCTTATTACGATTAACATTATGGAAACATCAATTCTCTATCCGCATATTTCTCTGAACGTAACCGATGTTTCGCGCTCGGTCACGTTCTATAAAGCATTTTTCGGCGCCGAGCCTTTTAAGGTGCGTCCCGGCTATGCAAAATTCCAGCTCGATAATCCAAAGCTCAATTTTGCTTTAAATGAAAAACCCGATCTCGCACTTTACAATGGAGCGCTGAATCATTTAGGATTCCAGGTTACAACGACGGATGACGTTCTGCTTCTGCGGCTTCGTTTGAAACAAGCCGGACTTGCAACCGAAGATGAAATGCAAACGACATGCTGTTATTCCGTGCAGGATAAGATATGGGTTCAAGACCCGGACGGAAATAATTGGGAAGTCTTTACCGTGCTTTCCGATGCCTCTGCATATCGCACAGCCGAAACAAAAAATGGTGTCTGCTGTGCTCCAGAACTTGTTCAAGTCGCCGCTGTCAATTAATTTATCTACTATCAACTTATGAAAAATCGTATTTTATTTGTCTGTATTCATAACAGCGCACGCAGCCAGATGGCAGAAGAGTTAATGCGCAAGATCTGCAATACCGATACGGAAACGGAAAGTGCCGGACTGACACCGGGTGCGTTGAATCCGCTTGCCATTGAAGTCCTTCGCGAAGAAGGCATTGATATGAGCGGCAAAGAGACGCGCGACGTATTCGAAATCTATAAATCAGGCAAACTTTTTTCGCATGTCATAACAGTCTGCGACGAAGTAAGCGCCGAACGCTGTCCGATCTTTCCGGGCATAGTTAAGAAACTTCATTGGAGTTTCCCCGATCCATCACAATTCCAAGGTACATGGGAAGAAAAGCTCGCTCAAACCCGCGCCGTCCGCGACCAGATCAAAGAAAAGATTTTTGAATTCTGCGAAAGCAATTGCGCGGTAGCCGTTTAATAAGTTTTTCCTCGTTTCCCCCGTCCGCACCGGAATGCAAGACTTGAGGAATGTAAAATTGGTGGGAGTAGCGTGAAACATTTTCAAAATTCTTCCGTAAAATACATTATCCAGATCGGCAGACCTTGCCGTCTTCGGCGAAAGCCCACCGTGATTAATAGGAATCCTAGGATTTCATCCGGATTTTTCCAAAACCCTTAACTAAGATTCCCTGATTTTCCCGCGCGGATTTAAAGAAAAATGTGCCTATTTTTCGCTGAATTTGCCATAGTATATAATAGTTTGATATTTTAGAAATGCTTTTCATGTGAAGCATATTTTTTATTCGTATATTTGTATTCGAGAATACGAACATTATGTCTTTCCAGAGGGGATGTATGGGCGTATAGGGGTATTGACGTTTGGGCGTATAGTGCATTCACTATTTCGCTTCACGAAGTCTGAGTTTCTAAAGTCTGAAAAAGTCTGAGTTTTAAAGTCTGAAAAAAGTCTGCGTTTCTAAGTCTGAATAAAAGTCTGTTTCTTAAGTCTGTCGGAGAATTCCTTCTCCNNCCGTGAGCGCGCGAAATGTTCGTTCATTGAAAATTCAATAAACTGGCAATACCACGTGGGTTGTAAGCGAGGTATTTTAGATTGCCATGGCCGGTGAAGCAGGTCTGGCAATGACATGGTTATTAAAACTGTGTTACTACCGGAAATTCGACACGGAATTTGACGGAATCGGACGGATGCACACGGAATATTTTTTTTGCATTCGTTACGAACTGCTATCTTGTCATAATTCTTTGTATGCAATTTCTACGCCAGTCATATCAGCGCAGGCTTGATTACTTACGGTTTTCCGAAGGAAGCGAAGCAACGGAGAGAAGTCCGTTCTGCTAAAATTTTAATAATTTTCGCATTTTTCGGAACTACGGGGGTAACAGCGGCGTTATATGCGTCCCTTGTAAAAAGGGGAAGTTTATTGACAACAGATGCGGCGTGAAATTTCGACTACGAGGCAGTAAGCAGCAAAAGGTTTTACAGGCTAACAACCTGTTCTACTTGCCCAAACCGGTAGCATCGGAACCGCGCAAGAATCAAATCGAAAATATATAGATATTTGTGGAAGGCGGTGATTGAATAATGAACGCAAGTTCGTTAGTAGATCATGACGTCATCACACAAGCATCGAGCCAGGACAATTGACTAACAGGCAAAATACTGACGGCTTCGGCTGGAAGATTTTAGCTTGCCAAAATCAGTCCATTCGTTTAGAGAAGGCGTGAGCCATCACTGACGTTTTGAAGATACAGACGTGAGTCTGAGTTTTCCGGATGAGAATGACACTGAGAATCAGTTGCCCATTATATGCATAGATCATGAAAGTAGTTTTGAGTTGCAAAACTTAAGACTAAGTTTCATCATTTATCAAACACTGTAGTGATGCACTTTAGGTAGTAAGGTATGAACAATACTTTGCACCATATACTTGTATTATGAAGGTTTTTGGTGAAGTTACAAAGAGCGTATGGGGGATGCCTTGGCACTGGAAGGCGATGAAGGACGTGGTTACCTGCGATAAGCTTGGGTGAGCCGGAAGCTGGCTTTGACCCCGAGATCTCCGAATGGGAAAACCCACCGAGGGTAATGCCTCGGTACTTTCTACTGAATACATAGGTAGATAGAGCAAACCCGCTGAACTGAAACATCTAAGTAGGCGGAGGAAGAGAAAACAAACGTGATATCCTGAGTAGTGGCGAGCGAAACGGATATAGCCTAAACCATCTGTATTGTCAAGCGTGCAAGCGTTGATGCAGGGGTGTTATAGGATGGACCGAGGACCTGCACTGTCCTCAAAGAGTAAAAAATCATTATCATAGCTGAAGTTCCTGGAACGGAACACCATAGAGGGCGATCGTCCCGTAAGCGAAAT
>PLXB01000513.1 GCA_003151215.1 Ignavibacteriota bacterium | reverse complement strand
TCTGAAGGCCGAGTGGTGCGATCACTCTCGCAGAAGCGTGACCGGTGGCCGACGCTGAAATCTGCGCCTGCACTGCCGGGCTAAGCCCGGCAAGCAGTGCGACCAACATGAATAATTGATATACTATTTTCATTGATAGTGAAGCCTAAGCTCCCTTACTAATGGACTTAAGAGATCAATTATACTGTGCCTTTAAGGTATATGTACCGGTGTAGGTACCGTTTGCCTGACCAGCAGGAACGGTCAATGTTGCACCGTACATCACGTCATCAGTATCCGGGCTTGATGGGTCAGTACCGATCGTACCAACTGTTCCGTTTGCTACCGGTGAACCGAGAGAATAGCCCATGCTGTTAGCACCGCTTACTACAGTGTACGGACCTGTGAGTGTGATCGTGTAGAGAAATCCTACTTCACCCTCAATGCTCCACTCAGCCTGATGAAATGCAGTTCCCTGAGATCCGGTATATGCAGTTACGCCACCGGTTGTTCCACGGGTTCCCGTAGCGCCAGAAACGTTGCTCGGAGTGATAGCTACCGTACCGTCAGAAGCACCCGAAAAGAATGTACCGAAGCTCAGCTGATAATCTTCAGATACAGTGATCGGAAGAATGATTCTTGCTGAAGCATGACCCGTAGCAGATGCGCTATTCTGAGCAGAAGCAGATCCCGCAAAAGCGAGCAAAGCAACTGCGATTAACATGAATGATTTTTTCATTGTAGTTGTTATTATTGTGTGTTAAACGAAATGTACCTTCCCCAAAAGGGGTCGAGTACGTTAGTTAAGAAAACCCTCGCCGGGGCAGTGATAGCTGTCTCGGTGAGTTTTTTTTAGGGTGCTCATGCTTTTCTATTGCTATAAAGAATGATTCCCTGTAGAAGCCTTTAGAGCTTTGCTGCGTCCTTAATAATTAATTATCAGGCGAAGCCTCGGCACATAAAGCCTCCATGCTTAGAAAGCAACTTTTGAGAATGATGAAATTATTACGTTATTGTTGAATGATGATGATATATCCGGAAAAGAATAATGGTTTTCTTTTCCCGATTCGCCAGAAGACAAATATGTCTTGATGCGAAATCCGCATTCAAACCTACAAGCCCACTTTTTTTATCAGTGTATTGCGTTAAAAGAGAAACGTCATACCGGAATTACTTTTTCGGGACGGATTCCTCAAACAGAGAAGACGTGGCTTTCTTCAACTGCGGAAATCCAAGCAAAATCCAGCGCTTAATGTTTATGAACAGTTAGGAAATGCACATTATACCCCGTGTGTGATATAATTTCATGCAAACTTACGCACCAAACCTTTCAGTTTCTGTGGATAAGTCTTTCATTTCTAAAAAAGATAGTTTTTTTTTTGAATAAAGTTGTTTTTTTAGAGTGTTAAAAAAAACGATCTTTTTTTGAAAATTCTATCAGTAGATATACTTGACTGCAGCGCCATTATTTCGTATATTAGAGTTTGTCATAAGGAGCACCTGTTGAGCAGAAAACTTAAATAAGTAGAATGTGCATAGTGATGCCATTGAATTTTAATGAGTTTCAGGTGAACTTCAGGAAATTAGTACTATTCTCTGGTGGATTTTTCAGGAGTTAATCTCATCGGATCCATTTTAGCGCAGACGATTTTTTTAAGGGAAGAGGTGTTTTAGGAAAATGATCGGTCGCCAATGACAGATCAATAATTTCAATCGGGAACAAAAGTCTTTCAGATTGAGGTTAGTAATCTTTCAGTTTATAGAAAAGCCACGAAACTGAAAGAACGCCACGGAAAAAACTGAAAGATCACAGCCGCAGCCCGGCGATCTGCCAGTCTTCCAAACTAAAACATAGTGTGCTTGTTATTGCGCAATCATTATAAGCGCGCCCACAACTTATATGCAAAACGTAGATACAGCCGTTAGTCTTCTGAGTGCTCAGCCACGCATTATGCAAGGGGAACCCCCGGTCGTCAGTAGAGTACATGCCATCCTTGATATCGTTGATTTTTGTGAAGTGGCACCTCAATCTTCAGGATTGAGATGCCTTTTGGTTCGCGGAAAATCAACCGGAAAAAAAGAAAGCCTGATAGATGAGGTCAGTCCGATTTTAAGAAAAAGCCATAAGGTGCTGCTGCACCTGAAATTTTATCCGGACTCTGAAAATGAGATTCTGCCGGCATTGACGAAATCCTTGCTGAGTTATAATCATGCACATAATCTTTTGAAGAATGAGCTTGACGGTTCTCTCGGAGCAATGCTTTTAGCGATCCGTCGCCTGACTCGTATTCGAATTACGGTGCTTATCATAGAAGATATGGATGCCTTGGATAGCAGAGCCCGCTCGGAACTTGGAAATGTTTTGAAGGCACTGGCAGATGCACGGCTCTCTGTGATCTTAGTATCAGAATCCCTTTCGTTAAAGAACCCTGAAATTTTTGATCCGTATCTTGCCGGTACGGTGACTCTTGGGGGCGCACCGCCAAAAGAAACCGAACAACCGGTTATGAGGAAATTTCCTGAAGAACTTATTAGTGGTTTACATACTATTCCCGAACAACCGGTACAAGGAATTATCTTTTTTGGCAAAATAGCCGTAAAAGGACCCGGCGGAATCCGAAAACTTCAGGGACAGCGCACGAAGAAAGTTCTTGCCCTCTTAGTAGCGCAGGCATTGATGGATAACCCTCTGAGCTTATCTGATTTTTGCAGAATTGCCACAGGGGAAGAAAATGATCTTGATCGTGCACGCAATATGATCTACATAGCAGTGCATAGGCTGCGGCAAACCTGCGGCGAACAAATAATCCTTAAAACCTCTCCCGTTCCCCAACTCAATACCGATCTTGTTGACATTGATATTCTTCAAGCAAATAACAATCTCGAATCTGCCCTGAGCGCTATTCGCGAAGGTGCTCTGTTGCGCGCCGTGACATATTTGAAAGCGGCATTGGAGATCTGGCGCGGAGAAATTCTTTTTCCCGGCCTCTATGATGAATTTTTTGAATCTGCCCGCGACGAATTTGAGTTCAAACTTTCCTCCGCTATAGTGAAAATCGCTAAATCACTTATCGCCGAAGGCGATGCAACACAAGCTCATTCGGTTCTTGAATTTGCCTATCCGTGGCTTAAAGAAGATCAGGCAATTGGCGATCTTTATAACATGACCCTTTCGGATGCAGGCAAATTTATGTCATTAAGATCCTTAGATGGTATCGAACGATAATTGCTCGTTGTTTATTTCCACGAAATCACATTCGAATCGCGAAGGGTAGTCGGATAAGTTGCGATTGGGGAAGGGTCAATATAGGAGGCTCCGAAATCCCGGCCATAACTTTTTTCTATGACCGTGCCGCTGTTCATGACTTGAATCAGTGTGAATCCGTAAAACCTTGGAGCAGATGTTTCCAGTGAACTGCCGCCGTTACCTGCAATGATCATCCATGCTTTATTCGTCGGCCTGAATGCCTTGTAGGTATGATTATGAGCGCTCAGCATTCCTTCTGCGTTTGCATTATCAAGTGCACCCCAGATCATATCGCGATTCGCCTGATTTACTCCGAGGCCATCACTTGCTGCGCCGTCATAAGAATAGGCCGGTTTATGGCCAATAGCAAAAATATGTTTGATCGAAGAATTTGCATGAGCGGCATTGATATCGGCAGCGATCCAATTTCCCGGAGGCCGCGAATCGAGCCCTGCAGGATCAGTCGAGATTACGACAAAATGAGCGTCCTTAAAATTAAACGAATATGTCAGCTTGCTTTGGTCGCTTTTCAGATTATCAGGATCGCCGGCATGAGGAACAGGGCCGTTACCGCCGCGTGTAATATAGGGAGACATAATATTCAGCCAGGCCTGCTCTCCAAATGTTTGTGGTGTTGAATTCGCATCTTCGGTTTCATGATTACCGGGAAGTGCGACAAGCTCGATCCCTGCAGCTTTTGCAGGAGATGATTCATAAAGCGCTTTCCATCCGATAAGCTGTTTTGCCAGGGTGATCGAATCCGATTCTCCGAGAACGATATCTCCTGCAGCAAAAAAGAAATCGGGTTTCGGAATTACTGCTGCGATTTCAGATAACGTCCTGTTTATCTGGGCTAAGTTTGCAGAGCTGGGATCTGTTGAAGGATTAAAATCGCCCTTGCTGATCCTGTTACAGCCTACAACAACGAAAGAATATATGACTGAGTCAACTCCTGCATTTCCCGTGCCGGTATTCTTCGCATAGAAATGAAAAATCGATCCGTCGTCAGTGGTTACATTAAATTGCTCGAAGTATGCTCCGGTCATTGTTGCATTAAGATTGACCGTTATGGAGCCTTGGTAATTCTGCGTAATTGTGAGCGGAGCGCCGGTTACCGAGTATGGTGAAGACACGGAATTGGGAGAAATGCTCTGAATCTTAACCACCATACTTCCGATATTTGAAATATTGAGAACGATACTCTTCGTAACGCCTATAACTACTGACCCAAAGTCAAGAGTATCCGTCGAGAATTTTATCTGCTCATGTGAATCGTTAGTCATGGTGGAATTACTTTTGCAGCCGGCTATAATCACAGCAATAAACATAGTAATGAGTAATCCTGACTTGAAGTTCATAGGATGTAAGGAGTTTTGTTAAATAAGTTAATAATCATTTCCATGAGATCACATTCAAATCACGAAGAGTTGTGGGATATTGCGTCACCGAAGAAGAATCAAGATACGATTCTCCGAAATTTCGTCCATAACTTTTTTCGACCACGGTACCGCTCTTAAGGATTTGAATGAGCGTAAAGCCATAAAATTGCTTCGTCGAGTCGGCATTTTTTTCAAGTTTGCTACCACCGTTACCTGCAACGATCATCCAAGTTTTTTTCGTCGGTCTGAATGCGCTATAAACATGATTATGCGCGACGATCATTGCATCCACGTGATTATCATCAAATGCTTTCCACATAATATCCCTGTTTAAATGGAATGTATCGAGTCCGTCATTCTTTCCGCCGGCCATTTTATAATCCCATGCATAGGCAGGCTTATGACCGATAGCGAAAATNNTTAAAATCAAAGGAGTAGTTAAGCATGCTTTGATCCGTCTGCAGACTATCAGGTCCCTTCGGATCAGCTTTCGGTCCGTTTCCTCCGCGCTTAATATACGGAGCCATAGAATTTAGCCAAACTTGTTCGTCGTAAAGTCTTGCTGTTTTTTCCCAATCTTCGGACTCGTGATTTCCAGGTAT
>PLXB01000131.1 GCA_003151215.1 Ignavibacteriota bacterium | reverse complement strand
AGGCGCCGCTCGTGGCGGCGATGAAGGCGGCAATACATCCAAGCGCATTGGTGAGTGCGATCGCCAGCACAATGGCGTTGCGCGATTTAGCGTCCGAGTTCCGCGCATACCAGCCTAAGATCGCAAGCCCGATTCCGAGCGATCCGCCTAATCGGAATCCCGTCTCGGCCAGCGCGTCCGCATGCAGCGGACTGTACCACGAGATCACCGTGGCGGGGATCACAAATGCCAGAATCCCAAAGATCNNTTTTCGTTAGCATCCCATCCGAGAGCGGCGACCATAACGAAGTTCGGCGCCTGCTGTTCGGACGCCTGACGCGTGGAGCAGGCGCCTCGCCTGTCCGCCGCGGGGGGCCGTCCGCGGCTGTCCGATTTCGATTTTGGTTAGATTCTCAACAACCTTTCATTTTTATTCCGCAGCCGATTGCCTTCGTCTTTGGAGTGGCTACGGGTTTTCCGGCGAGAAGAGAATTTACTGCTTCGGCAACGTAATGTTTTGTGACCTTCATCTCGTCCTGCGCGTTATCGTCAATCGCACCAACGTAACGGACGACAAGTTTTCCATTCTCTTTGTTTAGCACGAAAGCATGTGGCGTGTTGGTCGCGCCGTACCAGCGAGTGATTACCTGTGTTGAATCGTCGAGATACGGAAATGTGTAAGTATGCTCACGCGCTAAAGTGACCATCTTCTCATACGTATCGTCCGGGTACGCAACCGGGTCTGTTGGGTTGATGGCAACAACCGGGTATCCCTTCGATGAGAATAACATATCGAGCGCCTCGATACGGTTCTCGTACATCTTCGAGAACGGGCAGTGATTGCAAGTGAATACGACAATGAATCCCTTCGCGTCCGCCTTGTCAGCCAAAGAGAACATTTTGCCATCTACGTTCTTGAGGCTAAAATCCTGCGCCACGTCCCCGGCCTTATATCCTTTTGTACCGGAGTCTTTCGGGGCAAAGCTCACGATGCCGAGAAATCCAACGACTAAAAGAGATGCTAATATCAAGTAGTTTTTCATGGTTATTTATTGATTGAATGAGAAATGAAAAGTTTCGAATAAATGCCTAAAACATCTATCTAAAAAATGGTTCGATCACGGCTTCGAGCGAATCGTAGGTAAGCTCCCGCGCGAACATTTTTCGGACATGCTTCCGGTTATGAATCACAAGCGTTGCCGGCAGTCCGCCATCCCATACAGAATCGACTCTGTCTATCCAGGAATTGTAGTCCGGCTCATCGAGCAAACCTACTTCATTCCTCACATGATTCTTTTTAAGAAATGGCAGGAGCCGTTTCCGGTAATTCTTCCTGAAATCGAGGCTCACGAAGACGAGCCTCATTTTGCGATTCGCATAGTGTGCAGCAAAGCGCTGGAATGCCGGAAACTCCTCAACGCACGGCTCGCACCATGTCGCAAAAAAATTAAAGACGTACGTCGTATCGTTCTGACGCGCCATCATCTTTGCTAAATCCTCGAACTTCACTATCGGCGCTTGCTGCGCGATCGCCGCACGTCCGTTCGCTATCATTAGGAATGTGCAGCAAAGCCCGAAAAATTTCTTCACGTTGCCTGTCTAATACCGCATCGGATGGCTGAATGTTTCCATTAGCCGAGTGGGGGCNNAGGGGGAGATTAATAATTTTACATTGAGTAATTATATACCTTATTCAAAATACTTTCCTTCCTTCGCACAGATTGATGAGTTCCGGGAATGCAAAAACATAAGGTCTCCTGCCGCTGCCTTCCTGAATTATTTTTAGTATGCCTTCCTGTTCGAATCGCTCAAGGAGGAGGATTATCATTGGCGCAGTCGGCATTCCAGTCTTGCCTTTAAGGTCGGTTGATCGAATAATAGGCCTTGCAAATAACGCGTCTAAAACTGGAACTGAATAGGCAGAATGCATTCGCTCCAGAACCGTCCCTTTGAGTTTCTCATAGAGGTCCTTAATCGCTCGAGCCGTTTCTGTGTTTTGTTTTGCTTGCTCCGCGAGTGCTCGTAAAAAAAACATAATCCATTTATTCCAACCATCCGCCTCCTGCCCAATCGCCCTGAGGCTTCCCGCATACTCGTCACGATGCTCTTCGAGATACTGGGAAATATAGAACATTGGTTTTGCCAATATTCTTTTTTCGAAAAGAAAAAGCGGAATAAGTATTCGCCCCAAACGACCGTTACCATCGAGGAATAGGTGAATGATCTCGAACTGTGCATGTATAACAGCAAGCTGAACAAGTGGATCGGGGCGCTCCAAATGGTAATACTTCTCCCAATTGTCCATCAACTCCATTACCTGCATCGGATCCGGCGGCACAAATTCAGCATCTTCGATCTTGCAATTAGGGGGTCCGATCCAGTTCTGATCGGTGCGGAATCTCCCTCGCCCCTTATTACGACCCCTTACACTATTGAGTAATATGTCATGGAGTTTTAGCAGGAGGTTTAGTGTAAATGGTCTCGTCTTCAGTTCTTCGTCAGCCGAATAGAGGGCCATTCGATAGTTCATTTTTTCACCAATATCCTGCCTTGTGGCCTCCTCTTCCGGTTCTACTCCAGCCTCAAGTCGAAAGACATCACCGAGCGTCGCCTGCGTCCCTTCTATCCTCGACGATAGAACTGCTTCCTGAGTGGTCAATGGCGAGAGCAGTATCTCGGCATTTGGAAGGCTATGAAGGATTCCGTCATATAGGCTGATTGCACGGTTTGCCTGGCCCATAAGTGGTATAAGAGGCTCCCATTTTATCTCTCTAATCGGTAATTTCTCCGGAATTATGGGTTTTCCTTTTGTATAAAGCATATTAATTTTATTCTATCTTGTATTAAGTAAATCGACTAATGCTTTACACAAATATATTAATAATAAATCCATTAAAACAAATTTTTCCAAAAGAAGCCTAACTTTAGGTCAAATTTCGCCTGATTTTCGACACAATCACCTCCATATCCCATTCCCCTCATCCCAATTCCTGAACATCATGCTCTCAACTGGCCGCGATGTCCGCGCAGCATATTTGGCGGAGGGTTTGCTATTATACGGCACATCGCAATCCCCCGAAATCTCGAAATATATTAGCTGGCCTATCGGCATTCCGGAATATATTCGCACTGGCTGGCGCGCGGATATTTCCAACGTCCATGTATTCGAAAATCCCACGTCGCCTTTGCCGGCCGTCGCGTGAATGTCGATGCCCAGCCTCCCCACGCTCGATTTTCCTTCCAGGAATGGGACGTGCTTGTGAGTCTCGGTATATTCCTCTGTCACTCCAAGATAAAGTTTATCGGGCAGCAGTACAAAGCCATCCTCGGGTATCGAAAAAAAATCCACTTCATTGTGCGCTCGCGCATCG
>PLXB01000150.1 GCA_003151215.1 Ignavibacteriota bacterium | reverse complement strand
GCAAAAAGTATTTTGAATATAGCGTCAGTCGAAGAACCCAAACCTTACTGGATTATTGATCTCCTCGGACGAACCGTTCTAAGCGGTATGACTCTCGATCATTCTACATTGACTGTTGATATCTCATCATTTCCTCCTGGAGTTTATTATGTCCTTTCTACGGGTCTTCACGGAAAAATGCTTATTGGAAAGTTAGCAGTTACCGGAAGGTAACTTTTCTCTCCGCCGAACGAACCTGCCTATTCTGCGTTAAATCTTACTTCATTTGATGATGTTTTTATAGCATGCTAAATCGCGGATGTTTAATTGCCATATTTTTTGGAGTACTTTTCTGGACGAACTCTTTTTCTCAGACTCGTCCGAAGAAGGCACAGGTTTTTACTATTGATTCAATGGCGAAGATCGTTACGCCTTCGACTTCACCAAAACGCGGCGCTANNATAGAGACATTCGAAAAGCAGCATCCGACTTATGACGGCAGGGGAACGATCATCGCAATTCTTGACGATGGCGTCGATCCCGGTATCGCAGGATTGCTTCAGACATCGGAAGGCAAAAAGAAGATCATTGATGTGCAGGATTTTGCAGGTACCGGCGATCTCTTTTGGGGGCCTGCAGAACGAAACGGCGATAAACTGACCTATAATGGAAAAACCGTATTAGCTGGTTTCGATAAAGTAAATCTTCGCGCTTACGATGACAAATACTTTTTTGCGAATCTTCCTGAACGCAGGTTTCAGAACGGTCTCGGCGATCTGAATTTCAACGGCAAGAAAGATGATAATTTCGGAGTCGTGATCTTTCAAGATGCCAAGGATCATTGGATGGCAATCGTTGATGGGAACGGCGATGGTTCAATTGCCGATGAGATGCTGCTTTCAAATTACAAGGAGCATCAGGATGTTTTTCAATTCCGCGCGGGGAAGAATGCTGAGGAAAAAGACGACAGGTTTTTAACAGGAGCAGTAAATATTTTTCCGGACGAGCATCGTATTAATCTTTATTTCGCCGATGGCGGACATGGTACTCACGTTGCCGGAATTGCTGGGGGATTTCGGATCGATGGACAAACAGGATTTAATGGCGTCGCTCCCGGTGCGGAAATGATCGCCATCAAGTTTGCCGATAATACGATGGACGGGATAACGGTCAGTGGTTCGATGAAACGCGCATACGAATATGTGATCAAAATTGCCCAGGAAACCGGCAAGCCCGTTATCGTGAATATGAGTTTCGGAATAGGCTCCGAAATTGAAGGCCGAAGCGTGATGGATCTGTGGCTCGATTCTTTGCTCGATGCTCATCCGGAAGTAACCGTATGTATCGCAGCGGGGAATGACGGACCGGGAATTTCGAATGTCGGATTACCCGGAACGGCACGGACGGCAATAACAAGTGGTGCATGCCTGCCCGATGATACCGGAAGGGATCTCTTCGGTTTGAAAATGTCTCATCCGATAATTTGGGACTTTTCTTCGCGCGGCGGTGAACTTGCCAAACCCGATATTATCAGTCCCGGAACGGCAGTCAGCACCGTTCCGGATTATGTAATGGGAGATAGATATAATGGCACGTCGATGGCATCGCCTTATACTACCGGTTGTAGTTCATTGCTCATTTCAGGAATGAAGCAGATGTTTTCCGATTATCAACCAAATGCCAATGATATCAAACGCGCCTTACAGCTTGGTGCAATACCATTTGTTAATATGACTCTACTCGATCAGGGTGCAGGCATGGTAAATGTTCCGCGTGCATTCGATCTGCTGGTTGAATGGCAAAAAAAGAATTTTCATCCGAAACAATATTTGATTTCTGTAGCAGTACCTAATAGTGTGCAGAAAGGCACAGCAGCCTATTACAGGAATGGGATCTATCCTCAGAATGCCGAACGAACTGTATTCACGATTATTCCCCTTGAATCATTTTCTCATAAAACGCGCGAACAATTGCTGAGTTTCAATGCCTTCGATTTACGCTCGACCGCTTCGTGGCTGGAACCTGTTCAATCAACCGTGTACCGCCGGGGTGAAGGGGCATTTCAAGTTTTAGTAAGCTATGACTCCAAGCAGTTGAAAAAGCCCGGGCTTTATTGTGCAAAGATTCTTGCTTATGCAAAAGGAGCTCCGGAGAGTTCCGTGCCTGAATTTGAATTATGGAATACAGTTGTCATTCCCCATTTTCTTAGTTCGGAGAATTCTTTTAATTCGGAAATTAAAGATATTAAAGTGCATGCAGGACAATTACAGCGTGAATTTTTTATGATACCTGCAGGTACGAAAGCTGTAAAAGTATCGCTCAGTTCACGTGATCTTGCAATAAATGTCGATGGAGTGATCGTTGGCAATGACGGAAGGTCGTTTTCACATGTTCATCTGAAATCGGATGAAAACGATGAATCTGCATCGCGTCTGATTACCGGCGATGAATTGCAGGGAGGCGTATGGGAGATAGACGTCAAGCGCGGGCTTGGTTCGGATGATGAGAAGGAATCCTCTGTCGATCTGAAGGTCGAAGCAATAACACTTGATATGAAGCAGAGTTGGCTAAGCCTTGCTTCAAAGGGAAATCCGACAGGAAGATTCGAGATCACGAATTCCGGAGCGTCTGAATTATCTCTTGAGTCTGCACGCGCAGATGTGGACGGATATGAACTTTACATAGATACGATCATTACAGAAGGGGATACCTATAATTACAAATTCAATGCACGACCCAGGGAAAGCGGGGTCTCCTTCGATTGCGAACTCTCTCGTGAGGACTATAATCTTTTTACCGATATTGCCTTTCAGATAGTAAGGCCCGATCGATCCGCTGCTTTCAATGGAGGTTTTGATCTTCGCGATGCTCATGCAAAAATCGATTTTATAAAGAACGATTCTCTTCCCTACACACTTAAATTTCGAGGCGGACTTGCAGACCCGCAAAAGCCCCATCCTTTTAGAATCTTCATTCGTGAACGACGCGAACTTGAATTGAAAAATAAATATGAACCGTTAGGCTGTAAAGTTACACCTGATACTCAAACTCTCTATCCTGCGCAAACGGAATATTTTACTGTTTCACCGCAAGATATTATCCCCGAATTACCAAAAGGTTATTCGTTCTATGGTGATCTTTCATTCAGAACTCCCGACGGAAGAATTCGATTGCCTATCTCATACACTCCGTAAGAGCAATTTTGTAGGACTTATCTGTGAGAATAATTTTGTGAAAAGCCCCGGACCATTTTTAAGTAGATTTAAAATAAGGGATAACTGGTTCAAAGCGCTTGGCCCCGGATTAATCACCGGTGCTTCCGACGACGATCCGAGCGGCATAGGCACATATTCTCAGGTCGGAGCTCAAGGCGGCATGGGTATGCTGTGGAGCATTATTTATAGTTTTCCGATGATGGTTGCCATTCAACTTGTAAGCGCGCAGATCGGTAGAGTGACCGGCGCCGGAATTGCGGGAAATATGAAAAAATATTATCCCAGGTGGGTCATGTTCACGCTTGTTTTCCTTATGCTCTGTGCAAACATGATTAATATCGGGGCTGATATTGCCGCAATGGGAGAGGCTGCAAACTTAGTACTGAGCGGGAATATGCTTATCTATGCGGTAATCCTCACGTTTATCAGTGTTATGTTACAAGTGATGATACCTTATAATAAATATGTTTTTATTCTTAAATGGCTATGCCTGGTACTCTTTGCCTATGTTGCCGTTGTGTTTTCGGTTAATGTACCGTGGGTGGAAGCTGTTAAAAATTCACTTTTACCGACAATGACATTTAATTCGACAAATATAACAATGATTATTGCCGTTCTCGGGACGACGATCAGCCCGTATCTTTTCTTTTGGCAGGCTTCTGAAGAAGTAGAAGATGAAGAAGATAATCCCGACGAGCATCCTCTAAAAGAAGCCCCCGAGCAAGCCACAAAACAATTTTTGCGAATTCGGAAGGATACGGTCATTGGTATGGCATTTTCCAACCTTATTGCTTTTTTTATTATGTTATCCGCCGCCGTTACCTTGCACATGCATGGGAAAACTGATATTGAAAGTGCATCACAAGCCGCAGAAGCTCTTCGTCCGATAGCCGGTGAATTAACCTTCAGTCTTTTCGCGATCGGCATCATCGGCACAGGGCTGCTCGCGATACCTGTTTTGGCAGGCTCAACCTCCTACGCAATCTCGGAGAGCTTTGGCTGGAAGCACGGCCTCTACCGCAAACTTAAAGAGGCGTACGCATTTTACGGCGCCATCATCATCTCGATGCTGTGCGGTATCATCCTCAACTTTATCGGCCTCGACCCTATCAAAGCGCTCATCTACTCGGCCGTTGCCAACGGTTTGGTAGCACCGGTGGTGCTCGTACTCATTGTTCGCATCAGCAGCGATAAAACTATTATGGAAGAGTACGTTAACAAGCCACTTATCACCTGGCTCGGATGGTTGGCAACGGGGCTCATGGCGCTCGCGGGCGTAGCCACCATCGTTTCGTTGTTTTTTTAATCACTACACGCGTATATCCGTTGTATACTAATAGCAATGCCGCAAACGGAGGGACATAGCATCTCCTGGGACGTGGTAACGCCCGTACACAAAGAGCGCAGCAACGATTGGTATTGGGCGCTTGGCCTTGTTGCCTTTGCGGGCGCCGCACTTTCTCTTTGGTTGGGCGACCTTCTTTTTTCGATCATCATTATTTTGGGTGCCGGTTCGCTCGGCGTGCTTGCTGCACGCGGACCGCGCGAACACAATGTGCATATAAGTGACAAAGGCATCGCAATAGACGGCACGTTGTACGACTTTCGCTCAATCAAATCATTTTGGGTCGATAAAAATCCCGAAAGGCCTCGGCTCTACCTCATGACACAAGGCATTGTCGCACCGCACATTACCCTGCCGCTCGAGAATGTTTCGCAAGTCGACCAAATACGCTCATTTTTGCGCAACAAAGTTGAAGAGGTTGAACAAGAGCCGCACTTTGGCGAGCACTTCCTCGAACTTATTGGGTTATAGCTCACTTTACTAAAAAGGTTTTTTAACGTATTTTGGTGAGAAGCCTGTCGGCAGGCAATGCTCCCGTCGTTCAATGGATAGGACGTATCCTTGCGGAGGATATGATGTAGGTTCGATTCCTACCGAGAGCACAAACGATTTGTAGCCACATATAAAAAGTAAAAGCGCGTCCGATATGTTTCAATCGAACGCGCTGAGAGAGGCCTAGACGTGGGTTCATTCTCCACACCTCGGCTCCCCTAAAAAGGTCCACAGCATCATGACGATTCCGGCTCCTCCCAAAGCAATCGCTGTGGCAACTGAGAGAGTCGACGAAGGATTGTTGTATGCCGAATCGGCGCCAGCCCAGACAGCGCCGAGGCCGAACATGAGCGGAAATAACCCTTTCATAAAACCCTCCCTTTCGAGGATTGGTGAGCCCTATCGAATTGTTCGAGAACTCTACCTTATAGTGTAGTATATATAGTAAAACTTGTCAATAGCTATTTAAACGTTCAAAAACAAGGTATTGTGGGGGTGCGCAGATAGAAATGTCTGCCTGCCGTTAGGTAGGCTCCCGTAGTCTAATGGATAGAATACCTCCCTCCGAAGGAGGTGGTGCAGG
>PLXB01000398.1 GCA_003151215.1 Ignavibacteriota bacterium | reverse complement strand
ACATTTTCGGAAACCAGAAGTACAGACCGCCGAAGATCGCAAAGACCGAACCGCCGAAAAGTACATAGTGAATATGCCCGACTATAAAATAAGTATCGTGAATAAAAATATCCACCGGCGTCGAAGCCATGAAAATTCCGGATAATCCGCCGATCACGAACATTGAAACGAATCCTAAACCGAAAAGCATCGGTGTTGCGAATGTCACATTCCCTCCCCATACGGTGCCAAGCCAATTAAATGTCTTGATCGCCGAAGGTACTGCAATGACCATTGTCGAGATCATGAACGTCGTGCCGAGCAGCGGATTCATTCCCGATTGGAACATGTGATGCCCCCATACGAAAAAGCCGAGAACGGCAATTCCGGCAATAGCCAGAACCATTGCTTTATATCCGAAGATCGGCTTGCGCGAGAAATTTGATAATAGCTCAGAGGCAAGGCCCATTGCCGGCAGGATCATGATATATACTTCCGGATGCCCGAAGAACCAGANNGGATGGCCGAAAAACCAGAACAGATGCTGCCAAAGCAGAACCTGCCCTCCGCCGACGTGTCCGGTGAGCGGCGAACCTGCAGATAGTAATCCCGTCGGAATAAAAAAGCTCGTTCCGATCGTACGATCAAAAAGTAAAAGGATCAAAGCAGAAGCAAGCACCGGAACGGCAAGAAGAAGAAGGACTGCTGTAATAAAGATAGCCCATATCACCAAAGGCAGACGGAACCAAGACATCCCCGGGCAGCGCATATTGACAACCGTCGTAATATAATTGATCGCGCCAAGCAGCGAGGAAATTCCCGAACAAAGCAGGCTTATCAACCACAGGTTTTGCCCCCATATCACACCGGAATAATCCGGGACTGCTGAAAGTGTGGGGTAACTTGTCCATCCACCAGCAGCGGCTCCTCCTTTTACAAAGAATGCGGTGAGCATCAAAAGCCCTGCCAGCACTGCCATCCAGAACGAAGCCATGTTCAGCTTCGGAAAAGCCATATCACCGGCGCCGATAGAAAGCGGGATCAGGAAATTTGCGAATGTGCCCATCAAGAACGGCATCACGGCGAAGAAGATCATAAACGTCGCATGCATCGTGAATGCCGAGTTATAAAAATTATCCAGCATTCCGTACATGCCGGTCTCTTTATTGAAGGCAAACACTTCTTTGCCGAAAATTGAAGACCAGATCTTTGCAAAGAACTGGAAGAAACCGCTTTGATGATCGGGCCATCCAAGCTGCAAACGCACGATCAGCGCCAGCATCCCACCAACAAGGAGGAAAAACATACTAAAGAGCAGGAATTGCTTTGCGATCATCTTATGATCGGTCGAGAAAAGATATTTGCGGACAAAGCTCAGTTCATGATGAGCGTGAGCGGCATGTCCGTTCTGCGAGGCTTTCTTGATCTCTGCTGGTAAAACGATCGTTGACATATCTGATAATTATATGTTTCTTAAAACTTATACTGAAGCCGACATTCGTGGGCTCGCTCCGACTAATGTCGCAGCCATTGTTTCACAATTATTTTGCCTTCGTAGTATCCGGTGCAGCAGCCGGGGCAGGCGCGGGAGCCTGTGATTTCAGCCAGCTTGCAAGCGAATCGTGGCTGACGATATGAACGTAGCCCATCATCCGGTAATGCTGTGCACCGCAAAGCTCGGCGCAGGCAATATTAAAATCCCCCATCTTCGTCGGCGTTACCCAGACTGCAGTCTGCATTCCGGGAACGGCATCCTGCTTGATGCGGAATTCCGGCACGAAAAAACTGTGAATGACATCCTGCGCATTGAGCCTGATCTGCACCGGCTCATTGACGGCTAAATAAAGCTGGTTGATCGTCCCCACATCATCGGGTGTATCAAATTTGCCGTCAGGACCGGGATAAGTAATATCCCATTCGAACTGACGCGGAGCGATGCGGATAACGGGTGCATTCTTCGGAAATTTTGCAGGATCGCGAATTTCCGACCAAAGACTATTACTGAATATTGCAAGAAAAACGAGGATCACTGCCGGAACGATCGTCCAGGCAATTTCCAGTTTATTATTACCATGTGTATAGAGCGCTTTGCGTCCCGGTTTGTGACGGTAGCGCCAGAGAAAATATACGAGACCCACCTCAACAAGCACGAACACGACCATCGTGATCCACATGATAATGTTGAACATGCTGTCAATTTCCGGAGCATACGTTGAGTTCGAGCCCGGCAGCCAGAAATGTTCGTAACGGCTGACAGTCGGACTCTTGGATACATGCGGATTCATCGCCACTGTGCTATAAAAATATAGGCCAACAGCAATTGCGGCAGTAACGGCAATTGTCAGTAGAATATGAAATCTCTTTGAACTGGAATTGTTTTCGCTCATGGAATCTCGAGACAGAGAAGTTTATAGACAGATCAACAATACTGCATGATGGCAGTCACGGGCTAAAGCCCGTGACTGCCAATGCAAATTTACTGAGGTTTCAGCGAGAAATCAGCGGTCTTCGAATCTTTTGCGGCGACAGTGACTTTCATATCAACAGATTCGCCTTTGCCGTCAAGCGTTTCATGCCATGCCGTTACGGTATAATCACCGGGCGGCACGCCAGCTATCGAGTATTTTCCATCCTTGCCCGTAACTGCGAAGAACGGATGATTGAGTACTCCTGCATAGCAATTCATCCAACCGTGAACGTCGCACTTGATCGGAATCATAACTTCCACTTTATCGAGGGTTCTTTCTTTTGCAGGAGATCCTGCGGGTTGGCCTTCATTGAATTGATCGTTCTTTTCTCCATGCGCATGGATATTATGCAGTGTTTGATCGGAGTTTACGATGCTGATCTTTTGCCCGACCATGACTCCGAATACATGCGGCTCATACTGACAGCCATGCTGGTCGAGTTTTTGCACTGTTGACGGAGCAGGATACGACTTCCCGCCCAAGCCATCCTTGATATAGACAAAAGTATTTGCAACTTCATTACCTGCGCCAACCATCCAATGATCTTCCATCGCTCCATTCGGATGAGCTGCCTTGCAGACAGGATCGGCTTCCATTTTAATGGGTTTATTATCAGGAGCTTTACCGTCAAGCTTCACCGTTCCGGTGATCGTCGCACCGTTTGCCATATCGACCGTTGCCGTGCCGCTTGTTGTCGTAGCAGTGCTATCGGATTCATCTTCATCGGAGTCCTTTTTCTTGCCCCCGCAGCTTACTAAAGCCACAACAAGAATGAGGGAGAGTAAGTAGGAAAGTTTGCGTAACGTATTTTTTGTATTCATTATGATTAAGAATTGGTCAAAAATTAACGGGTTCTGAGTATTGGTCAGCAAAAATACGCAGATTTTGATACTCGAACCTGAAATCCCGTCTACGATTGAAACGTTAACCCATGTCAGGTTTTGATTGTTTGCTTCATTCGCATGATAAATCAAAATCCATCTCTTACTGCCGCCTACGAACACTGCCGCAAGATTGCTGCAAGCCATTATGAAAATTTTCCCGTAGGCTCCGTTCTCATTCCCAAAAGACTTCGCCCGCATTTCTTTGCGCTCTATGCTTTCATGAGAACTGCCGATGATTTTGCCGATCTGCCGCATCGAAGTAAGGAAGAGCGGCTCGCTCTTCTTGCCGATTGGAGAAGACAATTACAAGAGGCACTTTCAGGAAAAGAGCCGGAAAATCCAATATTCATAGCTTTGTGTAATACTATCTCCGAATGCAAATTATCCCTTGAACCCCTTTACCGGCTTTTACAAGCATTCGAATTCGATGCTAAGGGTGAAGTTCATTTCCAGACTTTTGACGACCTTCGGTGGTACACATCCCGCTCAGCCGATCCGGTTGGGGAATTAGTGTTATCGCTCTTTGGATATCGGGACCGGAAGCGGATCAGACTTTCAAATGAAATATGCTCGGGCTTACAACTGCTTAATTTCATTCAGGATATAAAGGAAGACCTAACGAATAACAGGTTCTATTTCCCGAAGGAAGATGCTGAAATCTTCGGAGCCGATCTGATGGCAAATTCGATTATCCAAGATCGTCTCAAATT
>PLXB01000007.1 GCA_003151215.1 Ignavibacteriota bacterium | reverse complement strand
TTTCTGAAGAATGAAGATTTCGTCGATAATCCTTTTCTTTGTATCTTTCTTTTTCGTCTCGATTTGCTCTGCCTCATCTTTCATCTTTCATCTTTCATCTTTTCCAGATTCGGCTACTCTCATCGGACACGTCCGCGACTCGGTAACGCATGAAGCTCTCTCCGGCGTCCGCATTACATTGAGAGAGTTACGCCGTGGCGCAATATCTGATATAGCCGGTAATTTTACTATCAATGGTCTGCCAGCCGGAACAATTGAAGCGGAAATCCATCAATTAGGATATAATACAGCCAAGAGATCCGTAGAACTTCAGCCTGGTCAGACCATAACAATTAGTTTAGACCTCTCCCTTTCTATCATCGAAGGAAAAGAAATTACAATCGAAGCACAACGCGAACGAGAGATCGAGCAGACGAGCGTGAGCCATATTATACTTACGCCGACAACAATCGCGCAAGTACCCGCGATTGGTGGCGAGAGCGATCTCTTTAGGGTGTTGCAATTCCTTCCTGGAGTAAAAGCATTGAGTGAAATTTCAAGTGGACTTTATATTCGCGGCGGACCGCCAGACCAAAATCTTATTCTTCTCGATAACAATGTCGTCTATAATCCATCGCACTTGTTTGGATTTTTCAGCACGTTCAATACTGACGCAATTAAAGATGTCGACCTGATAAAAGGCGGCTATCCTCCTGAATATGGCGGACGGCTCACGGGAGTATTAGACGTTACAACCCGCGAAGGCAACCCCAATGAAATAGCGGGCAAGACTTCGCTAAGTCTTATCAGTGCGCGACAAACGCTCGAATTTCCAATACCCGATGGCTCCATTCTCATTTCTGGCCGTCGTACATATATAGATGCTTTTCTGAGCGCGATCAATGCCAGTAAGCTATTCAACGATTCGACTTTGCCGCAATACTATTTTTACGATCTCAATGCAAAGATAGATGAGCATATTGGTTCATCAGATCATCTTAGTATTTCCGGGTATCTTGGAGCCGATAATTTATTCTATCCGTCAAATGGAGTTGTAGGTATCACACTGACCTGGGGAAATAAGCTTGCAAGCGCCGAGTGGACACATATTTTCTCCGATAATCTTTATGCAAGAACATTTTTAGGGTATAGCGCATATTCAACTCACTCATCTGGTNNCCGAAAATCCATTCGATTTCGAGAATGGGCTTGACGAAACAAGCATAAAGGAAGATATTTACTGGCGCCAAAGTGATGTACATGAAATAAAAGTAGGTGCTGGGCTTTCACGCTTCAATTTTTCCTTTTACAATACCCTCGGCTCGACGAACAAACCATTGAAGTATACAAGCGGCGTTCCCTATTATCTCTCGATGTACGCTCAGAATGAATGGAAGGCAACCGATAAATTGACAGCTACTTATGGCATCCGAACTGAATGGCTCGATCTTGCAAATGCAATGACGTTCGATCCTCGCCTAACGCTTGCATATCAATTAAATCCTGACTGGACACTCAAGGCTTCGACCGGAATTTATCATCAATTTCTGCACCTTGTTTCGGCAGGTGAGTTTACATTTTTCGATTTTTGGGTGCCTGGTGTCGCTCCGCTGCCACCGAGCATGAGCACTCAATATATTATTGGGATTAGCGGGTATCCGACAGATGAATATTTTTTCTCGTGCGAGATGTATTACAAAAAACTGAATAATATAGTCGAATACAACGAGACGAAATTTTTGTCTGATTCCATAGAACAAGTTTTTCCTCGCGGCACCGGCGAAGCTTATGGCATAGAATTATTCCTAAGAGAGCGAATTAGTAATTTCACCGGATGGATCGGCTATACGCTATCGTGGGTCACGGAGAAAATTCCGCAACTTAATAACGGACAGCCATTCTATCCTACTTACGATCAGCGGCAGGATATTCAGCTCGTGCTGAATTACAAACTTTCCGACAAATGGGAAATCGGCGCTACGTGGACTTATGCGACGGGCCAAGCCTATACTGCCGATCTCGGATATTACCACGTCGCGCTGGATGAAGTCGGTTTTCAGCAGAATCTTGACGTACCCGGCAATATGGGCGCGCAGCGTCTGCCTGCATACCACCGCGCTGACGCAAGCGTTACGTATTCATTCAAATTGTTCGGCAACAACGCGAAAGCATCGTTAGATGTTTTCAATATCTATGATCATCGCAATGTATGGTTTCGCGTAGTCGATACACAAGCGCAGCCGCCGCAAGTTTCAGATGTTTTATTATTGCCAATCATACCGACACTTGGGATCGAGGTGACTTATTAATCTATTTTCAAGAACGTCATTGCGAGGAGCGACGAAGGAGCGACGAAGCAATCCGTTGAGATTCAGCGCAATCTCCAGGGATTGCTTCGTCGTCCCTCCGGGACTCCTCGCAATGACGTTTTTGATAATGACTTAATCGGTGTTTCGATCATTATTATTTCTTTATTGTGTTGTAATATCTGTTTTGAATTTTCGCAATTTTAGAATATTCTTTGGCGAATAAATCCATTCTCGCGAGAGATTCTAAATCGATGCGAGTATCATCTTCTTCATTGATTAGCAGTACGCCGGAAGTCTTGCGCCTTTCATCGAGATCGATGTCGGCAATGGCGAG
>PLXB01000457.1 GCA_003151215.1 Ignavibacteriota bacterium | reverse complement strand
TGTCGTGGATATAATGATCCTATTGTCGAGGGAGTGCTCCAGGAATTAGTTGCCGGATCAAAAACTTCCATAGTACTTACTGGGAGGTAGTTGCTGGCATTTCCTCCATTCCCACCCATCACATATATTTTCCCATTCACTACTGCCGAAGAAAGACCATAACGAGGTGTAAATGTGCCCGTTGTAACTGGAGTAGCCCATGTATTTGTTGAAGGATCAAAAACATCAACAGTGGTTATTATAATGCTATCTTGCCCGCCAAATACATATATTTTTCCATTTACGACGCTTGAAGTGAAGTCAAGTCTATGCGCAAAAAAACCAGTTATAGTAGGTAGATTCCAACTATTCGATCCCGGATCAAAAATACAAAGAGTATCACCTAAACCAGTATTTTGAAATGCAAGACCANNAACATTGGCAGTTGACCAAAACCCAATGTTTAAATCTTCGTTAATAACCGGAGTGGACCATTGATGTAGAATGGGGTCAAAAATTTGTACTGGAGCTATACCGGTAAAGGGCTTTCCACCAATAGCATATATTTTTCCATTGATAACGGAAGATGTAGCACTGCGGCGTTCGACAAAACCCGTCGAAGTGTCTTTCGACCAAACCCCTTGGGAATATAAATCTGAGTATGCAGTGACAAGGAAAAGAAAAACGATAAAAAACTCTTTCATATTTCTAAAAAAAAACTGCCACTAAATTATCACATGCCACATAAATTTTTCCATTAATTACAGTAGGTATGAGGAATGGTCTGGTATTTGCCCAACCGCCTACAAATAAATCGCCAATAATAGAATTTACGTTTTTTCCGTTGCATAAATCATCGGCACTATATGCCCGAAGATGGACATTATTGCGATCTCTAAGAACAGCCCAAACAATACCACTTCCAGTAATACTCTGATTTGAAGAGACAATAGGCGTTGTACCCATTAAAGGAAAACTTTCATTTGACTGACCTTTCAAAGTCAGACCTCCATTTTGTAATAAAAATGCCTTCAGAGTGCCTGCAGTTCCATTCACGTTTGCTGTATCTCCATTACTTCCGTAAAAAATGAACTGACCTGCATTACCTTTATCCAAAAAAGCAGGCCCACCCCAGATCCCAGCGCTGCTATCTCCTTGAAGTCGATCTTTAACAGTGAAAGGGGGTTTCATTTCTTGAAGCTCTTTCACTGAAACTGCGTTAGGATTGTCAATTACCGGATCGTCGCTAGCAGAAGGCGGCCCATTATAACCCCCTAAATTATTTCTATCAAGTACAAAGATGTCCCCCGCTTTTCCGCAGGTTACTAAAAGATTTTGGTGAGTAAGAGTGTTTTGTGCAGGTAAAATCATAACTCCGCCGGATGCAAGATCAATATCGGCACCATTTAAAATATTTTGGTCAGCAGGTGTAAAGTAAGAAAGTACCTGAAGCGACTGAGAAAGCTTCAGAACAGAATCTCCGAAATCTCTTTTCCCAGTTTGTGCACCTGTGTTCAAATCGTTTGCGTCAAAGGTTCCATTCCCTGTCGTGCAGTATATATTCGCGTCATCTGCGGCTAATCCGCACCCGCTTTGCCAAATACCACCGGCTGGCTTATCGGCATTACTATCGAAGAACGGATCATCTATGGCAGTGTGTAATACTCCTTTGTCATCTTTGGTTGGATGTAACGGAACCCATCTACGCCTAAAACTTCCATCCGGAGTTGAGCAGAAAACGCTTGTCTGTTTCAAAGTAGCTGCATCGTAGCCAATGATCCAGCCATTATACCAAAAGTTATCTCCATGGGAAGCAAACGCGATATAAATCGTGCCGTTCAGTAAAAGCAAACCAGGTCTGTTATTATGTATTTTTGCTTGAAATTGGACAATGTTTTTTCCCGTACTGGTTTTATTGCCAGAGGTGTCACTGCTTACATCATCCCCTCCGCTTCCATAATAATTTGCTTGAATTATCACTGGAGGTATATGATCATTACCCGTCGTTACATCAAGAGCATACAGATAGTATCGAAACGTATTCGCCCCCGTGTCGAAGACCTTAGAGGTAACATACATAACAGGTACACTGGTATCGCAATCGCAATCACAATTGCAATCTATTACCGGAGTGCTGCTAATTCCGACGCAAGGTTGTATATCCCCGGAACCGACGTCGGCATTGGTAGGTGTTCTTTCATTTATCTTAACGGGGTATGTTATTTTTATAAGAAGTTCTCTCTTCCAAATCTGTATACCCTTGCCGGAAGTAGGGTCAGTATTATCTGGGACAAAATTATCTGCGTCGAAGGCATACACCATGTTATTTTCAGCTGCAATGAAAACAGCATTCCGTACGCCAATATTCGGGAAATTCACATGATGCAAATACAGCGGCTGCGCATAAATTTTTGGTCCTGCGCCGTTAAATTTATCAACTTCCATTTTAAATTGACGTTTGAAATTTGCTCCCTTTTGTTTAAGGCTTGCAACGGTAAGCTTGGTCTCATTAGCAAACCATCCTGTTCGAGCATTATTATATTGCGCAGTCGTAACATTATATTTTTCGTGACTCTCAACTGTGATCGTATTAAGTGGTATGCTCGGTTGAGCCGGTGGATTTTTTACGACAATTTGGACCAAGTCACCAACATTAGGGCACTTGCCAAGTAAAACTTCAAAAGAATTAGCCGGTGTTGCAAAAGAATCCCATGAAAAATTCTGAGTATTCGTAATTTTTCCATTGATGAGAGTATCTATTTCAATGTTTGCAATATGATTAAAGGGAGATCCTCCACCCAAAGACCCCGATACAGTTACACTTCTCATGCAATCATCAATTGGTCCTTGCAATTGTAAAAATTGTATTACTGGAGGACCAAACGGAAATCTTATTGGCGGCGTCTCAGGCGGTGGCCATGTTGTTGGAGGCAATATAAATGGTGGCTCCGTTGGTGTTTGTATAATCGGCGGAGCTGTCAAAGTAAAAGGTGGAGTTGGCTGCATATTTGGCGGAATCGGTATAATTGACGGATTGTTTGCCGGCACTTCCGAAGGCGGCCAGGTATTCTGCGGTTGGTTGATCCATGAGGGATTTTCTGCCATATAAATTTTCTCCTATGCTATTGTACGACATACCATGTCGAGTTATACATACTATAATAATTATTGACGTCCTTACCCCGGATGCCTATCATGAAATTTCCGAATTTCTTCAAGGTGACCCGAAGCGTAACCGGTCCGGTATATGTTCTGGCATTAAACAATATTGCCGGAACGGTGCCCTGGCAATCACCGCGAGTTGCAGCATTCGTAAGAAGGCTGATAAGCAGTTCCGAATATCCAATATAACCAACATTCAACGGAATGTCCATTCGCCACTCCGTTCCTCCGCGCAGATATAATCTGTTCGGAAGCGGCGGAGCTAAATTCGAACTTGTATTGGCTGCAAGATGATCGAAATTCCATCCGGCAGCATCGGCAGTCATTTGTGCATTTGTACCCTCAAGTGCAATACATGCAGGAACTCCTGCAACCGATATAAGCGAAGTTTTCCAAGCGCTTCCTCCGGAAAGCGGTGGAGCAGCCGGTGGAACAGGTAACGACCCTGCAATGACATTCACTCCGAAAAGAAAATTTCCTCCCGCTACTCCGTCTCCGCTTGGCAAGGCAATTGCCTCACCATCAAGAGCGCTGCCTGTAAGCGTAATAACCGGCGTTGAACTGNNAACTGAATCATATAGGTATCAGCGCCTAATGCAGCAGTAAAATCAAGCCGGGCAGTATTTGAAAATGGCATCGTAACCGTCGTGCTTCCAATAAGTCCGGATGAAAGAGCTAAAGCAAAAAAGCTTGACGTTGTTGTAGTACCAACATCAGGGGCATTATTGAAATCAATTTCAATCCTTTTGGGATTATTAAGCGCTCCCACGGTCAATGTTGAGATCGGATTTTTCAGCGAAGCAAGAATTGTCGGTCCTGTAGGATCGATTACTCTTCCGCCAATGACTTTCAATAACCTTGGCGGAACGGGCGGAGTAATATAAGCCGAACTATCGACGAATACTCCCTGATCGGTATTCAAGCCCATAACGATCTCCGCATTTGCAATAAGATCAAGAGGATCATCCGGCATGGCATGAGGCCAGTCGTTCCAGCTTCTGATCTCAGTCGGAAAGCAGTTTATAATGGGTAGCATCTAGCATTCGGCAATTTGCCGAATTAATGTATTGTATTGTAAATGCTTATCCTACTATCCTCATTCTGCTTTCGTACATCATGACTGTTCCTCCGCCCGTATCGCAGCGAAGACCGAAAATGAATTCGCCAAAAGCTTTGAACGTAAGCAGAAGAGTCGTCGCTCCGGTGAAACTTCCGGCTATCTGAATCACAGGGACAGTACCTTGTGCATCGCCGCGCGTTCCTGCATTATCGAGCAGGCTGAGTTGGAGATTCGTAAAAGTATTGCCGCCAAAATCGAGCGGAAGCGTCATCTGCCATTGAGGGCCTCCGCGCATGAAGATGGCTCTTAAAAGAGGTGGCGCAAGTGTTGCAGAGGCATTATTTGTCTGCGAGCGGAAATTCCACTGTGCGGCGTCGGCTATCATCTGCGCATTCGTGACTTCCAGCGCAGTAACTGTCGGTGTCTGACCTGATCTAAGAACAACGGTATTGGCAGCCCAGGTAGAGTTATTATAATTTGTCGAATTGACAAGCGTACCCTGAGTGGCGCCAATAGCGGCGTTTTGAATGACACTAAAGGGATCCATCGGCATAGCATGTATCCAATCGATCCAGCTTTGAGCTTGAGGCGGAAATATACAGCAGTTATCCATAGTTTATATTTTAGAAAGATGATTAATTTTGTACAGGAAATTCTATTCTGCTTGAGCGGCTTTAATGGTCGAGGAAGCAAGACGTACAAATATAGTACATTTTCCAAGAAATTGTTCTCTCATTTACATGAATTCTGTATTAAATTTTTGTTATCTTTCTAAGTCATTGTTTAGTATTGCTACTAATCCTCTATGAATAATTATTCATCAAAGAGGCACCTATTTTTCTTCGATGGGCACCTTGACAAACAACAGAAAATTTCGTATCTTTGCGACTGAAATTTATGAAATGCAGGAAAAAAGAATTTATGGAATTTGTTGAGAGTCCGCCTTTGGCGGACTCTCTGGTTTTAAAGGAGAAAACTGCGAGTGTGCATAGTGATATGCTTGAATTTAATGGAGTTACAAGGCAACTACTGGGAGTATCTGAACCTGGGTAAGGAGGAGCGGTGTCGTTTCAAAAAAAATATGTCATTGCGAGCGTATGCGAAGCAATCCCCTCCATGATGCAGCAAATCCGGATATTCTACCTATATTTAGGGGATTGCTTCGTCGGGCTNNAAAAGTCAAAAATAAAAAGTCAAAAACGGGAAAGAAAATTAGGAATGTGCATAGTGATGTCGTTGAATTATAATGCAGTTACAAGGCAACTTCGCCGATTGCGGAGGAAGCAAAGAGGGAGATCAGAAATAGTCGAGAGTTCTTTTCGTCATGAAGTTTGTTGTAAAACTTCAATACGAATATTTTCCGATCTCAGTATCTCTGATCTCGAGGAATGGCTACCGGTAATGCATCCCGAAAAACAGAATTCCGCCTTTTTCTATCAAGTACGTTCCGCGACTTGCAGGAAGAGCGCGAATACCTCATAAAAAAAGTCTTCCCCGAGATTCGTGCCGTCTGCCGCTTGCGGGGAGTAACCTTTACAGAAGTAGATCTCAGGTGGGGCCTAACCGATGAACAGCAGCGCCTCGGGAGGATCATCCGCACCTGTTTGGAAGAAATAGAGCGCTGCAAGCCCTATTTTATTGGTATCATCGGCAAGCGGTATGGCTGGACTCCGGAATATCATGAAGTCCTGATGGATCCCGATATTCAGGATCGCTTTCCGTGGATCGAAGAAATTTCCTTAGGCGGCGGAAGTATTCTCGAGATGGAATTTACTGCTGCAATTCGGAACGACGATCCAAGCTCCGCATATTTCTATCGCCGAACCGATGACCCGAAATCTTTTGATAATGTGGAGCGGCTCGAAGAGTTGATCGGTAAAGTCGGGATCAGCGGCATGCCGCTGAAATCTTTCGATCGTCCTGAAGATCTCGGTGAACTTGTCAGGTCCGATCTTCTGGCAATGATCGAAGCCACCTGGCCGGCAGGCAGCGTTCCGACTCCGCTTGAAACCGAACGGCTTGCCCACAATACTTTTGCTCATAGCAGACGAAGAGCATATATTCCGAATGCGGAATATCTTTTGAGGTTCAACCAGTGGCGCAGCTCCGAAACAGCTCCTCTGCTGATATCAGCCGAAAGCGGAATGGGCAAAAGCGCACTGATGGCATGGCTTATCGGTGAGTATCGCAGAAAGAACCCCGATGGATTTATCATCGAGCATTACGTCGGCGCATCGGATGATTCGACGGATCATCTCGGATTTATCAGGCGCATCATCGGCGAAATACAATTACGGTACGGAATACATGAAGAGATTCCCACCGATTCCGATGGACTTGAAGCATCGTTGGTCGAATGGCTTGACCGTGTCGGGAAAATCGAAGGTTTCGAAAATGATGAATTGATCATAGCACTCGATGCCGCAGACCAGCTGTTACCGCATTCGAGGTCTTTCTCGTGGCTGCCGAAAGTATTTCAAAAGAATATCCGGCTCATCGTTTCATGCAAAACCAACGAAACGCTCGATAAACTTCTCGAACGGAACTGGGAAAGATTAGAACTTCGACAACTTGAAGAGCGCCAGCGCGAAGCGATCATTGCCAGATATTTAGGAGAATATCATAAAGAGCTGCCCTCAACATTTCTCCAGCGTATAGGCCGGGATGAAAAAGCTGCGTCGCCGTTATTTCTCCGCACGCTTGCCGAAGAGCTTCGCTTACATGGCGAGCATGAAACGCTTGCCCAGATCATCACCGAGTACTTAAGCGTCGGAAGCCTCGAAGAACTCTTCATGAAAACGCTCGAGCGGATGGAGCGCGACTATGGAATAAAAATTGTCCGTTCGGTAACAGTTGCCCTTGCCGTATCCCGGGCAGGACTGGCGGAAACCCACCTTCTGACCGCCTCCGGAGTTACTCGTGTCGAGCTATCCATGCTTCTTAATTCTCTTGATTATCACTTGCTCAGGAGCAATGGCCGCATCCACTTTTTCCATAATTATTTACGAAGGGCTATCGAGTCGCGGTACTTGAATGACTCCGAATCCGTTCGAAGAGAGCACATTGCTCTCGGATCATTTTTCAACTCGGAGTTCNNAATTCGCTGGCTGCGAATCCTTCAAACATCGACCCTTCCGTTGTTCGTGAAATGCTCTATCAGTATTTTATGGGAGAAAGCCGCGAAGAATTACAACATTCGCTGCTTTTCCCGGCAGTATTCGATTTGATGTTCGACGGAGAAACGGAATATGAATTTCTCCGGTATTGGAAATCCCTCGGCATAAATGATCCGGAAGAACTTTATGAGAAATCATTTGCCCATGAAGAAGTTACTGAGATATCGGAAGACCGGGTTATCGAACGGCTTTTGAAATTAGCCCATTTGTTCCGAGTCATCGGCTTATGGGATGCTGCAGAAATAAAATTAAAGGAAGTAGTTGAAAGAAGCGCGCAAACCGAGAATGTAAAGCTTTCGCTGCAGGCTTTAGGTGAATATGGAGATCTTCTTGTTCTTAAGGGAAAATATGATTTGGCTAACAGTGCATACGAAAAGAAGCTCTCCCTTGCACAGCATCTTGGCCTTGAACAAATCGCTGCGATCGCTTCGGGAGATATCGGCTCGATCTTAATCGAACAAGGCGAGTACGATAAGGCAATGGAAAGATTGCAGACGATGTATAGCGTATGCAGTAAAAATAACAACCGGCGGGCGATGACAAAAGCACAAATGAAGATCGCTCAAATTTATCTGAGCAAGAACGAATATGAAAATGCGATGGGTCTTTACAAAACTTGCTTGGAATATTTCGAATCCCAGGCCGATAAACGACAGATCGCAACTACACTGGGTCAGATCGGGCTTGTCTATTGGAATACGGGAGAGTTCGATTTGGCAATGCAGTGCTTCCGCGATGAAATGGAATGCATGAAGGATATCGGGGATTCGCATGGATACGCGAAATCGATCGGAAAGATCGGGCTTGTTGAACTCGACCACGGAGATTTCACAAATGCATCGAAGAGTTTCGAAGAGTATCTCCGCATCACAAAAGAGCTTGGTTATTCACGCGGAATGGGTTTTGCCTATGGCGATATGGGAATGATCCATTTTCATCGATATGAATTTGAACGTGCTATGGAATATTTCCGGAAGGCACTTACCGTACATGAGGAGATCAAATTTCCCGAAGGTATGGCAATGTGGCTTCGCTGGATCGCAGAAACAATGCTTGAAGGTTATATAAAAGGTGAATATCCATTTGATATCCTC
>PLXB01000190.1 GCA_003151215.1 Ignavibacteriota bacterium | reverse complement strand
CGTTAGGAAAATGAGAATACTTTAGTAGATTCCCCACGGATAAAGTTATTTTCTGCAGATCTGCCGCGATTGCGTTGTTTTTGACATTAGTCTTTTCGGATACAATAGAGATTGGGAAATGAAAAAAAAAGGGATCATATTTTTCTTACTTTTAAAAGTAAATACCTGACCATATTGATTTTTTTTCTTCGTGAAGCGGGCATTGCTCTTTCTTGAAGAATTCAAAGTTTTCTCCTCACCACTCACAAGAATCCGTTCTCTTGAAGAACGGTATGTTGATAAGGCAAACTAATTGAAAACCCTGGTTCTTTCGAGACCAGGGTTTTCATATTTTTAGGGGTTTGGGAACAGAAGATGTCAAAAAAGTCTTTCGGCATGGCAAAATAACCTGAACTTCGGGAGCCGCTTTACCTAAATTCGTGTTATGCGGTGTCTTTTACTCGTACTGATTTTATTAATAATTAAACGTGAAGAAACATCGTACTCTTATCATCGTCGTTCTTTTATGTGTCATCGGCTCGGTGTGGGCGCTATACCCAACCTGGCAATCGCAGGATTATCGATCGACAATTGCCTCATTCGGTCCGAAAGACTCTGCAAGAAAAGCTCAGTATCTGGCCAGCAATGATGAATCCATAAAGACTGCCAATAAAAAGGCAATTAAACTTGGCTTGGATCTTCGTGGTGGTATTTATGTCACAATGGAAGTAGATGTCTTAAAATTTATTGAAGAACAGGCGACGGGCAGAGATGCCATTTTCGATCAGGTGATTGCAGCGACAAGTGCCGAAGAAGCAATTTCCGAAGAACCGGTTGTATCGATCTTCACAAAGAAATTTGCAGAGATCGCAGCGCCTAAAGGGAAAGCCCTGGCTAATTATTTTCTTCTTAGTGATGTGAAGACCGGTGATGATAAAGAGATTGCTGCTTCACTGCAGAATGGCTCCGATGAAGCTGTTGATCGCGCAATCGAGATCATTCGAAATCGTATCGATCAATTTGGTTTAACTGAACCGACGATCCAGAAGTTCGGCACCAGACGTATTATTATTGAAGTCCCGGGTGCAGGCGATCCTACCCAGGTTCGTCAGCTTTTAGAGGGAACAGCTCAACTCGAATTCAAACTCTTCAAAGATCCGAAGATCGTCAATAAAGTCCTCGATAATATCGATAAGTATCTGATGGGTATTACGCCGGTAAAAGATACAGCGAAGGCAATTGCATCCGATTCGACTCATAAAACCGATACGACGCAAAAAACGATTGCAGCAGTAACAAAGAAAAAAAATATTGCTCAAAGGAGAGATACAACCGCTAAAAGCGATTCGACGAAGAAAACAGCTCAAAAACTTTCAACAGAAGATTCAGCCAAGGTCGCAGATAGTCTTGCTTATGCCGGCTTAAGCAAAGAACAAGCAGCTGCTAAATTTGCAAAAGAACATCCGTTCTCGATATACATCAGAAAGGGAGCCAGTCAAAAAGATGCGAACATTTACGTTTTAGAACCCGATCGGAAAGCTATTCTTGATATCCTGAACCGGTCGGACATCAAGCCATTATATGAAGGTGAAGTCTCTTTTGCGTTTAGCCGTCCTGAAAAAGGGCAGAATAATGAAAATTATTATCTGCTCTATTTTCTCAATGCAACACCCGAACTGACAGGTAAATATATTACAGGCGCTGATAAAGACAGCAAGGATGGAAAAGCAGAAGTAACGATGCAAATGGATGATGAGGGCGCACGTCTGTGGGCGCGAGTCACTGGTGAGAATGTCAATAAGCAGATNNATTCTGTCATTACCGGTATGCGCGATCTCAGCGAGGCGAATCTGATGAAGATCGTTCTTAAAGCAGGTGCACTTCCTGCTCCGGTAAAGATCATTCAAGAGCAAGTCGTCGGACCATCGCTCGGTGCTGATTCAATTGCAAAGGGGACGCAGTCCATCTTTTTTGGTTTTATTGCCGTTATGATATTCATGGCATTCTATTACGTAACCGGAGGATTCGTTGCTGATTTCGCCGTTATGATAAATTTACTTTTCACTCTTGCCGTCCTTGCAACATTTGGGGCAACGCTGACTTTACCTGGTATGGCGGGTCTTGTACTTACCGTCGGTATTGCCGTGGATGCAAACGTGCTTATTTATGAGCGAATACGCGAGGAGCTGGGAAATGGGAAATCACTAAAACTTGCAATTGATGATGGATATAAGCGGGCATTCGCCCCGATATTTGACGGGCATTTAACTGCATTTTTCTCCGGTATAATTCTTTATTCATTCGGAACCGGCACAGTACAAGGATTTGCCGTGACGTTAATGATCGGTATCGCTGCTTCACTTTTTACAGCAATCGTTATTACGAGGATCATTTTTGATCTTCTGCTTGAGCGCGTTCCGACTGCGATAAAATTTGGATAATAAACAAGGTTTAGTAAATCGGATTTTAGTCCGATCGAACGGGTAGAAGTCCGTTCCGTTGGTATCAAAAGTAACAATTTTCAATTAACAAAGACATGCACTTTTTTCGCAAGACTAATATCGATTTTATCGGCAAGCGCCGGACGTGGTACTTCGTTTCCATTTTTATTACCGTAGCCGGAATCGTCTGGGCGCTTTTCAAAGGTGTTGAATTCGGTATTGATTTTGCAGGAGGTACCGAAGTTCAATTGAAATTCGATAAAGTAGTAAAGATTGACGATATTCGTTCGGCTCTCGATGCAGGTGGATTCCGCGGAGCTGAAGTAAAATATTATGGAGCTGATGAATCCGGAGTCCTTATTCGTGTCCGCGAAGGTGCTGCCGGAGCCGGAGCTGGGGCACAAACGACAAAGAATGTTCAGGAGGCAGTTGGCAAAGGTATTTCGGGAAATAATGCGACACTGCTTCAGAATACGCATATCGGAGCAAAGATTGGAAAGGAACTACAGCAAAAAGCACTTTTCGCCGTTATTTTTACCTGTATTGTTATTCTGATATATCTTTCATTCCGGTTCAAATTGGTTTATGCTACCGGAGCAGTAATTGCAATTGTTCATGATGTACTTGTTGCATTTGCATTTGCCGTGATCTTCAATGGAATTGCACCATGGTTGAATCTGGAAATGAATTCGACCTTGCTTGCTGCATTTTTGACGATTGTCGGCTTCTCCGTTAATGACACAGTTATTATCTACGATCGTATTCGCGAAGATCAGAAAAAATATAAGGGGCAGGACTTGAAGACGATTATGAACCGTGCAATCAATGAGACATTGCCCAGAACAATCATTACTTCCGGAACAGTTTTTCTTACCCTTGTTGTGCTTTTCATTTGGGGAGGTGAGGTACTTCGTGGTTTTGCTTTCACGATGCTTGTAGGCGTTATTACAGGCACATACTCATCGATCTTTGTCGGATCGGCGATTTCATATGATTGGCTTCATCGCGATAAGAACCAGGCGAAGCAGCCTGTCGGAAGAGCAAAAACCAAAGAGATTGTCACTGCCGTTTAACAATGAACATGAATTCGAACATTACAAAAGAAGGAGCGTTCTTGCGAGTGGATCTTAACGGAGATCTGACCGGGGGAGCCGAAGCCATGAAATTCGCAAAACTTATTCGTGATGAGATCACGGCTGCCGGACCAATCAGTAATGTGGTGATTAATATGCGTTCGGTAGGTTTTGTCGATAGCTCGGGACTTGGAATGCTCCTCGGAGCACGCGAAGCTGCTGAATCGGTAGGGGCTACTCTTGCCATCGAAGAGCCAAGCGCCCAATTCAAGAACCTCCTTGAGCTGACAAAGCTCGCCGATGTGCTCGGAGTGAGATGACAAGCTTAAAGCCTAACGCTTATAGCAAATAAAAAACTAAGTTATACATTTTAGCTTGTAGCTTTTAAATTCAGGCTATGAGCTTAAAAACTTTAAGCTTGAACCATGCCTGTAACCATTGTGCTCGGTTCCCAATGGGGTGATGAGGGAAAAGGTAAGATCGTTGATCTTCTTGCCGAAAATTGTGAGTATGTTGCACGCTACCAGGGCGGAGCGAATGCCGGACATACAATTAAACTGCCCGACGGACGTGAATTTGTTCTCCATCTGATCCCAAGCGGCATTTTTCATTCCGGAGTTATCTGCATTATTGGTAACGGAGTTGTTATCGATCCAGTAGCACTACGTGATGAGATCAAAATGGTCGAAGATGCAGGCGTAACTGTAAAAGGCAGACTCTTCATTTCCTATAATGCTCATTTGATCATGCCATACCATAAGCAGATTGATAAAGCCAGCGAAGCCAGGTTGAGTAAAGGGGGAGATGGTAAAGCAGTTGGCACAACCGGACGAGGCATTGGTCCTGCTTATGAAGATAAATTTGCTCGAAAGGGGATACGCATTGTTGATTTGCTCGACCGTACTTTGCTTGCTGAAAAGCTTCGAATAAATATCAATGAAAAGAATGATCTTCTATTAAAGTTTTATGATTCGAAGGATCTCTGCGATGTCGAGCAGATCATAAAGGATTATGAAGTTTTCGATAAGGAGATGGATCCGTATATAACCGACACATCTCTTTTATTAAATAGAGCAATAGCCGATGGGAAGAACATCCTTCTTGAAGGCGCACAAGCAGCGCTATTGGATATTGATTTCGGTACTTATCCCTATGTTACATCCAGCAGCCCAACGGCTGGTGGCGCATGTACAGGGTTGGGAATACCTCCTACAGCAATAGATAAGGTAATCGGAGTCGTAAAGGCTTACTCTACTCGAGTGGGTAATGGACCATTCCCAACCGAGCTTTTAGATACAACAGGCGAGCAGCTTCGCAAATCCGGGCGAGAATTCGGAGCAACGACCGGACGTCCACGCCGCTGCGGCTGGCTTGACGCAGTTGCAGTAAGATATGCAGTAATGATCAATGGTATCGAATCCGTTGCCCTTACAAAGCTTGATGTCTTAAGTGATATGCCTGAGATCAAGATCTGCACGAAATACGAACGCACGACTGATGGGAAAGTGCTAGAGCATTTCACGACCAATCTTAAGACTCTCGCTTCAATCCGCCCGATCTATGAATCATTTGAAGGTTGGAAGAAAAGTGACCTGGCGGGGGTTACTGAGCGCGAAGACCTTCCTAATAATGTAAAAATATATTTAGATGCGATAGAGCGGGAACTCGGCGTTCGTTTGAATATCATTTCCATTGGAGCCGGGAGAAATGAGACTCTTACCACAGAATTAATAGAGCTTCCGTATTAGCATGATCATTCTTACCGGTGGCGCAGGATTTATCGGAAGCGTTCTCTTGAAGAGATTGAACGATGACGGATATACCGATATTCTCATCGTTGATGCGCTGGATTCCTCCGATAAATGGAAAAATCTTATCGGCAAAAAATTCGAAGATTATTGTTACAAGGACGATTTCCTTGAATTCCTCGAGGAAGAAATTGAAAAAGACGATGTCGAAGCAATTATCCATCTNNCAACAGAGCGTGATGCTGATTATCTGATGCTCAATAACTTTCACTTCTCGCAGGAATTAGCGGAATGGTGTTTATGGGCAGGAAAACCGTTTATTTATGCTTCCAGCGCATCGACCTATGGAGATGGAATGAATGGTTTCTCCGATGATAATAATCAGATACCATCATATCGACCTCTTAATGCTTACGGATTTTCGAAACATCTCTTCGACCTGTGGCTTGTGCAGCATAAATTCGATGAATTGTGTACCGGTTTTAAATTCTTCAATGTATTCGGACCGAATGAATATCACAAAGAAGACATGGCAAGCCTTGTATATAAAGCGTATCACCAAGTTTTTGAGACCGGCACTTTAAAACTTTTCCGGTCATATAACCCACAATATAAGGACGGTGAATTTTTAAGAGATTTTATTTATGTTAAAGATTGTGTCGATGTGCTGATGTGGTCGTTTAACAATCCGAACGTAAAAGGAATCTATAATCTCGGCACGGGAAAAGCTCGTTCCTGGAATGATCTTGCCGCTGCGTTATTTACTTCTTTGGGTAAAGAAAAAAGTATTACGTATGTCGATATGCCTGAAAGCATTCGTTCTGCATATCAATATTTTACACAAGCCGAAATGGGGAAGCTGCGTAATGCAGGATACACATTGCCATTTACCGAGTTAGAAAATGCAGTGCAAGATTACGTTAAGGACTATTTAATGCAGCCTCAAAAATACTTGTAATATGAGTTTTTGGCTTGTTCCTTGTATTAATTGGGTATTTTTGCAGAAATGACATTCTCGATAACCGCGTCAATATCTAAAGTTTAAGGACTACATGTTTCAATATATTGTCCGTCGGGTACTGCTTTTCATTCCGACACTTTTTCTCATCACTGTTATCAGCTTCGGAATCTCCCGACTTGCTCCGGGCGATCCTGCCGAGCTTAAAGCCGGTGTTGGCGGCGAAGGAGCTATGCGCGGTAACCAGCAGCTCAATGAGCAGATGATCAACCAGATCCGTGCTCAGTGGCATCTCGATCTTCCGGTATGGTATTGGACAATCTTCACAGATGCAAAAGATGCGGCCGGCAAATTAAAGCCTTTGGGGGACCGTCTCACCTTTCAGTGGAATGGGCTGAATAATCAATATCAACATTGGCTCTCCGATCTTTTCCGGCTTGATTTCGGCAAATCCTTCCAGGATAATCGCGACGTAATGGATAAGATCATGGAGCGTGTACCAATTACGATTTTGCTCGCACTGATATCGATTTTTCTATCGTATCTTATCGCAATTCCGCTCGGCATTTATTCGGCTACACATCAGAATACGTTCTTCGATAAGACCAGTACAGTTTCTGTTTTTATTCTTTATTCGCTTCCGAATTTTTGGCTTGCGACCATGGCTATTATTTTCTTTGGCGGCGGCGATTTTTTTGCATGGTTTCCGAATAACGGACTTCATTCAATGAATATCTCTCCGGATGACCCATGGATGACACGCACGCTTGATTATATCTGGCACTTAATTCTTCCGATCATTGCCTATACTTATGGAAGTTTTGCATATCTTTCTCGCCAGATGCGTGGTTCGATGCTTGAAGTGATAAGGCAGGATTATATTCGTACTGCAAGGGCGAAAGGACTCTCCAATAAAGTAGTGGTCTATAAACATGCGCTAAGAAACTCGCTTATTCCAATAATTACTATCATTGCTTACATCCTGCCTGCATTAGTAGGCGGTTCGATAGTGGTCGAATATATTTTTACTATTCCCGGTGTAGGCCAACTTGCATTTCAGGCATTGACAGCACGCGACTATCCTGTGATCATGGCTGAGTTTACGTTATCGGCAGTTCTAACACTTATCGGACTTTTGATCGCAGATGTTTTATATTCTATAGTCGATCCGCGTATTGCATTCTCAAAGAAAAGCAGTTAAAGGATAAATCTATGGCAAAGGATACTGAAAAGCTCACTCTTGATGCAGCAGAAAAAGTGGAAGCTGCGAAAGCAAAATCCCGTAAAGATGTTAATCAATCTTTTTGGAGTCTCGTTCGTCACCAATTTAAGAAAAATAAGATTGCTTTAGCGGCATTATATGTCGTTTTTTTCCTTTTTGCCGTCGCTATTCTTGCCGATTTTCTGGCAAATGACAAGCCGATTATGACGAAGTATAACGGAACCCTCTATTTCCCGATCTTTAAGGATTATCTTGTTGAGATGGGACTTGATAGATGGGGGCCTGATCTCGTCACTGCCGATTGGAAAGAGCTTGATCAAGAAGGTAAACTTTCTTCAACAATTTGGCCTCCAATTAAATGGAGATCGTCTAATCAGGATTTAGTAAATAATACCGCTCCACCGGGAGGTGATCATTTGCTCGGAACGGATGCTATTGGACGTGATGTACTATCGTTAATGATTCATGGCTCACGTATTGCACTTTCAATCGGCTTTCTTTCAATGTCTGTAGCTATCTCTATCGGCGTTATTCTTGGGGCGCTTGCAGGCTTCTACGGCGGTTGGATAGATATTTTAATTTCACGGCTCATCGAACTTGTTA
>PLXB01000372.1 GCA_003151215.1 Ignavibacteriota bacterium | reverse complement strand
AAGCTCACGTACATTGCCGGGCCAATTGTAACTGAGCACTATATCTTTCGCTTCCCTCGATAGCGTGAGCAGATTTTTCCCGGACGATGCTTTCGAAATAAAATATTCTGCAAGCGGGAGAATATCCTCTTTGCGCAATCTCAGTGAACGAGAATGCGAAACCCGCTCAGGCGGTAAAAAAGATCTTCTCTGAAATTTTTCTGCTCGATCGCCTCTTCAAGGTTGCGGTTTGTTGCAGCGACGATTCTCACGTCGCTTGTTCGTGTTTCATTCTCCCCTATTCGTTGGTATTCTTTATTCTGTAAGAAACGCAAAAGCTTAGCCTGCATTTGAATTGGCATTTCACCGACTTCATCGAGAAAGAGCGTTCCGCCATTCGCCGCTTCTACTCTTCCGATCCTATCTTTAACTGCTCCTGTAAAACTTCCTTTTATATGACCGAATAATTCGGATTCAATAAGCTCCGCAGAAAGAGCAGCACAATTAAGTTTAACTATCGGCTTTTTTGCGCGGTCGCTATGAGCATGGATGAAATCAGACAGTAATTCTTTACCCGTTCCTGTCTCACCTTCAATAAGCACTGCAAGATTTGAATTTGCAATGCGCTCCGTTGTTTTGAGTATTTGCTGAAATGCAGGGTTATTTGTGAGAATTGTCTGCTTTTGAGGCTCACTTTTTTTTAATTTATCCGAAAGGACAACTCTGTCGACAAACGTCAGCAGTTCTTTATAGTCGAACGGTTTCTGCAAATAATCATACGCCCCCTCTTTAAGAGCTTCAACAGCAGTTTCGACTGTTCCGTGAGCTGTAATGATAACGACGGTCAGATCAGGAATACGACGATGCAATTCCTGCATTAGCGTAATACCGTTCATCGGGAACATCATCAGGTCGATAAATGCCGCATCATATTTTCGAACGCCGAAAAGATCTTTATCAATTTCCTTCAGAGCATCTTCAGCATTTTCAAAGCCAAATACTTCATAGCCTGCTCCGCGCAGACTGATCGACAGTGTTTTTAGAATATTCGGCTCATCATCGACGACAAGTAAATTCTCCTTCATACTCTGTTTAATGGTAGAATAATTTTAAATATGCTGCCTTTACCTATTTCGCTTTCCACTTCGATCTTTCCATTATATGTTGTAACTATCTCACTAACGATTGCAAAACCAAGCCCTATCGATCCCGGAGTACTTGCATCCGTCGGTTTGACCTGAACAAATTTTTCAAATATACGCTCTTTATCCTCAGGATTCAAACCAATGCCTGAATCAGAGACGGTCAATTCCAGTTCTTTTCCATTGTAATGTATAGTAATATCCACGCTACCTCCGGGCGGCGTAAACTTCAGCGCATTCGTCAATAGATTCTGCATGATGGATTCGAAATGATTTTTTTGCATCTCAATCTGAGGAATTTCGTTGCGCTCGGCATTAAAAACGACTCTCTTTTCCGCGAACATTTGCCGCATCGAGCGGATTATTTCATCGAAGACTTCATTACAATTAAACTTTGCATCTATATACTTTTCATCGTGCAATGCTTCTAATCTGGAAAGCATAAGAAGATCGCGGATAAGCTTTGCAAGACGATCTGTATCTGATTTTGAAGTCAAAAGAAGATCGCGCTGCTCGGCATTGATCTTGCCGATAATTTCATCTGCAAGAATATCAAGTGACATTCTGATCGATGTCAGTGGCGTACGGAATTCATGAGAAACCTTGGAAATAAAGTCTGATTTCATCCGGTCAAGCTCTTCAAAGTGACTAATGTCAGTAAGAATAAGAAGGATGCCGACGAGAGAATTCTCAGATAAAGATGAAGTTATCGAAACTGATCCGAGTCTGTAATAGTGTGTCTTTTTATTTATTCGTATCTCTATAATAATCGGTTCTCCCACCTTACCTTTATTTAGTAAGACATCTTCAATCTTCGTGATAATATTTGTATCGTTAAACAGATCATAGATCGAACGACCAATAGCATTTGTCTCCTTCATCCCCGAAACTTCCTCTGCTGCCTGATTCATCATGATGAGATTCCAATCTGCATCAAGGAGGAATAGGGGGTCATTAATGGAGGCAATGATAGATTCTGATTTCTGTTTTTCGGCAATAATGAGATTAATATTCATTGCCTCGTAACGTTCAAGCCGTTCCGTCATACGGTTGAATTCGTAGCTGACATCGCCGATCTCATCGGCACTTGAGATTGGAATGCGAGTACTGAGATTTCCTTCCTGTAACGCTTTTAATTTTTCGCGCAAAATTCGCAACGGACCCGTTGTCCTTTGTGCAATCACAAAACTCCCAAGTACTCCAACCGCGATAGCCACGAGAGTAACAAGGACAACGGTTCCTGTAGCCGAATCGGAATTTTCACGACTTTCATTTCNNGGATTCTCTTCGGAGATGGAAAAATTCAGTGCCTTAAGCACGGTGAATGTCGGAAGCAAAATTCCGTCATAAAATTTGTGAGCTGCATGCGGTTGGTACTTTGCCAGATTAATAAATTCCGGAAGTTCAGCGTGGTATTGCTGCCAATTAAGTTCGACTTTCGTCAGTAACTCCGGAATTTTTCCGTGAATGCCTTCTGGAATTTGTGATATGATGCGCTCCGCCTCATGAAGAGAAGAATCAAACTTTCCCGGCTCATTATAAAGCAATTCACTTCCTTTTTCGTATTCTGTTCCCAGCATTTCAAGTTCTGCCTCATTCATACGAACGAGAGATTCATACATCTTTAAATTTGAAAGGCTATTAGCAGAATATTGCTCAAGAGAAGCCGCGGAAAGATCGGTGAGTGAGCGAAACGAGAAGACGGCATACGCTCCGACGATTGCCAGCATGAGGACAACAAAAAGATATCCGGCAAAGAGTTTCGACCTTAGGGTGATAAACATTTTCGTAGGGGCGTGCCCCTAAAATCATATCTCCACAACTGCCTCCACAGCTTTTGGAATTGCCATGGAGTATCCTTCATAAAGTTCATCAAGAGCGGAATCAAGTATCCCTTCTACCACAAATCTCGTACCACCCGTCATTCCGAGAACTTCGACACTGATATTGGCCGATTGAATCATCTGTGAGACTTCTTCAACCATCTCCGGAGCAGCACTAATGACAACTCTGCCTTGCATCTCGCCAAAAAGAGCGTGGTCCTTTCGTTTAGATAACGGAGATACGATCTTTGCTCCGATCATATTCGCAAATGAGCATTCGGCAAGTGTCACTGCCAAGCCGCCCTCGCTAATATCGTGTGCGCTTTTTATCATCTGTTTTTCAGCGAGCGATACGAGGAGATCGATAAGCCTCGCTTCGCCTCCCGGATCGATATTCGGCGCATTGCCTAATGCCTCTCCATCATTGCGAAGTGCAAGATACTCGCTGCCGCCAAGCCCTTCGAATTCTGTATCAGTCATGTAAGCCAAGAGCAGCAATATCGCATCTCCTTCGTTCTTAAAGCCTGCACTTACTACATTCGCAACGTCCTCTATCAAGCCAAGCATTCCGATCGTAGGAGTCGGATAGATCGCTCCATCTGGACTTTCATTATAGAAACTGACGTTGCCTCCTGTAACCGGAGTTTCTAAAGTCCTGCAAGCATCACCCATACCTCGAATCGCCTCCGTGAATTGATAATAGACTTCCGGATCGTAAGGATTACCGAAGTTCAGGCAATTTGTAATTGCAAGCGGCCTTGCCCCCGTGCAGGCGATATTTCTTGCAGCTTCACAAACAGCTATCATAGCTCCGCGATACGGGTTGAGGTAAGCATATCGAGAATTGCAATCCGTCTTTACTGCCAGACCTTTTGTGGTGCCTTTTACGCGAATGATCGCCGCATCGCTACCTTCAAGATCAACCGTATTTGTGCGAACCATCGAAGGCTATTGCTCATAGATCCAGCGCTTGCTGGCAATATTGGGTGAGGAAAGAAGCTGCTTCAACATACTGCCTGCATCTTCCACATCGGATAGAGAGGCAGAATCAAATTCTCTCACCTTTGCAAGGTACGCCGGTTCACGGATTTCACGCTGATACACCGGAGTCATATCGCCACCAAGAGCAAGAGCTTTTGAGGGAAGATTCGAGACGATTTCGCCGTGATAACTAATTTCCACATTGCCGGTATCGGTAACGCTTCCGATCTCCTCGGCTTGCAGATCCCATTTCGTGAAGACAGCTTTAATAGCTCCGACATTTTTCGGTTCGACAACAACGAGCATTCGCTCCTGCGATTCTGAAAGCATGATCTCGTACGCGGACATACTTGTCTCACGCAATGGGACACGGTTGAGATCGACCTTCATTCCCATTCCCGATTTCGCACTCATTTCGGACGTGCAGCAACAGATCCCCGCCGCACCCATGTCCTGCATTCCGACCACGAGTCCTGCACCAATTGCTTCCAGCGTCGCCTCGAGTAACAGCTTTTCTGCAAAGGGATCGCCGACCTGCACGG
>PLXB01000401.1 GCA_003151215.1 Ignavibacteriota bacterium | reverse complement strand
TCCGTTCGCCGAGTTCTTCCCAGCCGTAGTGTTCGACGAGCGCCGAAAGTATCGACTCGAGCGTTTTTCCATGCAATGGATTGTTGGGTTGTGTGTTCATTTCTGATGAATTTATTCTTGAAACATTTGTCCCTCGTCGCTCATTCCCAGAGGAAATGCCAGCCTGTTCGTCCACTCCGGCGCCTGAAGATCCTGATTCACCGGAGAATTGACCTTGGTATCGAAATTATGCCGTGCTGTTTGATCAATATCTTTTTCTACATTTGAAATCGAACTTTTGAAAAATTCAACCCACTGCTTTGCGACATGCAATAAAAATATCTGCGTTTTATCTCCAACCGTATAAATATCTAGCACTTTGAAATAAGAGCCTGCGGGCAGAACATATAGTTTGAATTTTGAAAAATTATTATTGAATACTCCCATGTCCGTTGCATGCGCCGAAGCGATGAGATATCGGAGGCTTGAGCCTGCTCCGCCGCCTTTGTTCGACATGTCGGTATATCCTCTCTCCATGATCACTTGTCCGACTTGATATTTAGAGATTAGATTTTCAGGCAGATTTACATCGCGATAAAACAACGTCAGTCCCGCGAATGTTTCGTTATAAATCTGTTGCATTTGTTCGTTATCCATATGCATATAATACATCACTCATCGAAAAAAGTCTTTTTGTTGTTTGACTTTTTGTAATTTTATGCTACTTTAGTATTGGTTATTCCTTGAAATTTTGTTTGGGTTATCAGAGCTCCCCTCGTCGAGCGAGGTTCTGATAACCCTAAACAAACAATACCTTACCGATGCTAAAAAAAATAAAAAGCTCATTCTATTTCATGGAATGCTTCCTGAGAAACAAGTATACACTTACCGGATTTGTGCTTATCTGCGCTGGAATCACATTCAGTCTGATCGGAATGAATCTTGTCGCTATTCCTTGTTTGGTGATTAGTTACTTTCTTTTGAAGCGCTTACGGTTTGGGGCAACATCATATGCGGTATACGAGCGCGTGTATCAACATATGGTTCAGTACGGACAACCGGTAGAAACAAATACTTATTGCGGATCCATCGGAGTCAAAGTCGCAAGACGAAGACTCAAGAGAAAATTCCCCAAAGAGTACAAAACGCTTCTCGAAATAGAAAAAGAACTCAATCAGCCGGACATGCAATTCGAAATCATCGAAATCCACTTCCGCGAAAGAAACTTCTAACGACACACAAATTATTTTGGTCTGCAATTAGCTTTGCGGACCTCTTTTTTTATTTCAAAATGGACGGATCGGGAGACGTGCGGAGATTTTGGTTCAGTGCATCGAGCGCCTTCATGTCTTCTGCTGACAATTCAAAATCAAAAATATTTAAATTTTCTTCTATGCGTTCTTTGTGAACTGATTTTGGTATCGGAAGAGCGCCATGCTGGATGCTCCAGCGGATCAGAACTTGCGCGATACTTTTATTGTATTTCTTTCCAATATTTTCTATAGCCGGATTCTCTATGAGCTTTGCACCGGTCAACGGCTTATACGCATTCAAAACGATCTTGTGTTCCATACAATAATCCAAGAGTTCTTTCTGAAAAAGGAACGGATGAAACTCAACTTGATTGACCGTCGGCGGAACAGTCATATACCCTTTCATTTCTTCCAGATGAGTAATCGTATAATTTGAAACACCGATCGCTTTCGCTTTTCCGGATTTGTAAATCTCTTCCATTGCGCGCCACGTTTCGGCTCTGCGATTATCGCTTACGGATGTATCTGCACTCGCCGTCGGCCAATGAACCAAATAGAGATCAACATAATCCATGCCAAGTTTGCCGAGCGATTCATCGATCGCAGCCAAACCGCTTTCGTAACCTTGATCAGGATTCCAAAGTTTTGTCGTGACGAATAATTCGGAACGTGGAATTCCAGAATCTTTTATCGCTTTGCCGACGCCTTCTTCATTCTTATAAATTTTTGCCGTATCTATCAAACGATATCCCGCGGCGAGCGCCCACGAAACTTCATGCATTACTTCATCTCCATCAGGCGTCTTGTATGTTCCCACTCCAATGACCGGCATCTTCACGCCATTGTTGAGAGTGATCTTTGAGTCCTTTGTTAATTTTTCCATAATTATTGCTGAACTGCTGATGGTTCGGTTGTTATAGGATTATCGGGAATCGGAATGACGGTCTTGTTCTGCGAATCGATGTAGACGACGTAGCCGAAGAGCACTATGACAATGGCCGCAAAGATTAATTTGTTTGGAGTAAGCATGTATTGATTATACAACAAATCTGCTAGTATTGGGCTATGAAGATAACCTCAGTAAAGTTCATAAAAGGCATCGTCGCTCACGACAAACTGCTCGTAGACGGCAAGCCCCAAGTCGCCTTTATCGGGCGTTCAAACGTCGGCAAATCAAGCCTCGTCAACGCCATATCCAAAAGCTCCGTTTCCCGCACCAGTTCGTTCCCCGGCCGGACTCAGGAGATCAACCTCTTTTTGATCAACGACATATTCTATCTCGTCGACCTGCCGGGCTACGGCTATGCCCGCATCAAAAGCGGTGGTCGTGAAAAAATAACCGATCTGATCGCAATGTATCTCTTCGACAAAAAATATAAGCAAAGAAAAGTCGTCCTGATTATCGACTCAAATGTCGGCATGACAGACAAGGACATGGGTATGTACGAAGAACTCGTGCACTACAAAAAAGATTTCGTCATTGCGCTTTCAAAAATAGACAGGCTTTCTCAGTCCGAGCGCCATCAGAAAATAACTGAGGTGGAAAATATCGTCGGCAATCACGCGGTCATTCCATTCTCATCAAAAACAAAAGCAGGCTTGGGCGATCTCATCGATGAAGTTTTTGGAAAGTAAATTACTTCTTCAGGAAATTAGTGAGCTTGTTTACTAGGTCTTCTTTGTCAGAGTAAGTAATAAAATCTGTAGTTACATACTTAAGTGCGCTAGATATAACAGCACCTTCTTTTGAAACACAGATAATGTGAACTCCGAATCCAGTCGCCCAACCGAGCTCTATTCCCTGTCCTGTAGAAGGAAATGATACTTCAGCTAATATCAAGTCTGAATATTTTATTTTTTCCTGTGTATTAACATTTCTTCCGTCCTCGTGAGGAAAGAAAAAAGCGTTAATTAAATTCAAAGAAGAATTTTTAAGAGGCTTGTATAATTCATTTTCGAAATCAAAATCTCGGGAATGGGAAATAAATATTTTCATAAATCTATTATAGCTTAATCCCCTCTCTTTTTAATTCGCTTCTGATCTCCTGATAATCAGGCACCGTCTCTGCAACCAGATTCCAAAACTTCCGCGAGTGGTTGAATTCGCCCAGATGGCACAACTCATGCACTATTATATAGTCAGCCATCTTCTCCGGCAGGAGCGCGATTTTGTAATTGAAATTCAGATTGCCGCGCTTTGAACAGCTGCCCCAGCGGGTCTTCTGATTCTTGATCGTTATCTTGTTCCACGCATAGCCATATGAAGCATTGAAGTGAGCAAGTCTGCTCTCGGCGAGAGCATATGCCTGTTCTTTGTATTTAAGATAATCTCCCTTGCTAGTCGTTCTCCGAACCCTGACCGGCGCGGATCGAAAATAGTTGATCTTGCCCAAAACCCATCGGGATTTTGCAATCAGAAACTTCTCGATCATCGTCTCCGGAAATGCCCGCGGAACAGTAACTACGCAACTGCCGTCGCAATACACAGTGAGCCGCATTCGCTTGGCACGCTTGCTTACCTTGAGGGTGTAATCAATATTTTGCTTGTGAAGTTCAATGGATTTCTGCATGAGGTTTATTTCCAGAGCTCGAATGCGGTGTCGATATCAAGGCCGGAATCGACAAGTTCCTGAAGCTGTTGGGCCTCCGCCTCGTCCAAATTCTCCTCTTTTGCTTTTTTTATTACTTCTGGGTCCATAATCTCTATAAAAAACTAAGAGAACCATATACAATGTTACCCTAATATTTTAATAAATCTATCCTCTCATTTCTTCTAACTTCTCTTCTATTTTTTCGTCTAATTCCTTTCTCATTTCTTTTATAGTGGTTTCTTTATAATCTTCAAAAACTAAAACTAATCCTAATATTATGAGTGCCACAACTATCCACGCATGCCATTCAGGCATTCCATCGGTGTCTGCGACACTGACCGCTATTGCTGCAAAACCTCCTCCCAAGAAAGCATATCCCAAAAAAATTTTCATATTTTTTAAAAAAATTAATTTACCCTTTTCTTAACTACCTCCGCTATAGCATCGGCAATTTGCTCTAAGTGAGTTTTTATAACTTCATTTGGAATATGTATAGTATCAAAATCATCACCGTCAGAAAAATGGTCACGCTTAAAATCTCTCATTATTTGATTTGCGTCAGTGAGATGTTGGATACCGTCTACTTCTATAAATATCCGCGCATTTAGAATCGCAATATCAACATGCTTATGTCCATCGGAATGTTCTAGGATTACACTAACTCCTCTTTTTCTTAACGCTTCTCCTAAATCCTTAACCTGTGGTGTTGGTATTTGATTATTATTCATGAACTTTATTATATCAAATATGTGAACGCTTATATTATATATAATCAAATTCAACATGTTATAATATCCACAGCTATATGACTCAATCCCCACCTCCTGAAAAACACTCAAAAGTCAACGAAGTCGTGCGCGACGTCATCATCGGCATGTCCGACGGCCTCACAGTCCCCTTTGCCCTCGCAGCCGGACTTTCGGGAGCAGTTTCGAGCACTTCCATCATCATCGCCGGAGGCTTGGCTGAAATCGTGGCAGGCTCCATCTCGATGGGTCTCGGCGGCTATCTGGCGGCCAAAAGCGATTCGGATCATTACTACAGCGAACAGCAGAAAGAATATGACGAGATAAAAATGACTCCCGATCAGGAGAAAAAAGAAGTTTCAGACATCCTGAAAACATACGGACTCTCCGACGTGCACATTGCATCCATCCTGAAAAACTTTGAAAGCAACCACGACGCATGGGTGGACTTCATGATGAAGAATGAATTGAGACTCGACGAGCCGGAAAAGCGTCGCGCGGTCAAAAGCGCCGGAACCATCGCGCTCTCATACATCGTCGGAGGCATCATACCGCTCACGCCATACTTCTTTACTCCAGATCCGCACACAGGCCTCTTGATCTCCGCGGGAGTGACGCTTATCGCCCTCTTCATCTTCGGTTATCTCAAATCGCGCTTCATCGGAAGCAATCCGTGGAAGGGCGCAGTACAGACGCTTCTCATCGGCGGAATCGCCGCAACAGCCGCGTATCTCTTGGCAAAGGCAGTTTCGTAAAAATTTTTATATAGAACGAAAAATAACCCGATTTTTAAATCGAGTTATTTATATCTTTAAGTTCATTACTTAGTCCTGGCGATAACCTACTTTTGCCCATAAGGACTATCATCGGTTCATGGAGGCTTAACTTCTCTGTTCGGAATGGGAAGAGGTGTGACCCTCCTGACAAATCACCAAGACCAAATAATGAATATTTGGGTTTGTTTTTGTGTGTTTTATGCGTGGTATGCATTCTCTGATAAATCAGAGTGTGATTTTCAACTTTCCTAATAGGAATCGGGCAATTAGTACGTCTTCGCTGAACACATTGCTGTGCTTACACGTAACGCCTATCAACGTAATCATCTCTTACGGCCCTCAAACGATGTCTTATCTTGAAACTGGCTTCCCTCTTAGATGCTTTCAGAGGTTATCCATTCCCGACATAGCTACCGAGCAATCCACCTGGCGGTAGAGCTCGTACACCAGAGGTCAGTTCANNATCAAAGAGTGCCCTCTTCGAACCTCAATTGCTTGAGGGATCGGACTGTAACATCTTCTTTCTCAAGAAGGTTAACATTCAGTCTCTACGAGCTTACATTTTGCTAAATGTAATTCTCTCGGTGTTATCCGTCGTAGGATTTCACCGATATTAGTTAACTGTACAAACTTCATCACTGAAGCTTGCCGCCGTGATGCACATTACTTGTGCATGGTTGAATTCTCAGACTTCGATACATTATTTCTTGCTGAGAAATAATGATTTGTATAAACAGCTACTAAATTATTTCTTAGTAATCCTCGTGGGTTCAAACGGGTCGAAAAATCAATTGGAATTGTTAATCGTTAACAACTCATAATCAATTTCTCGACGGTTTGAACCCAGCTCGCGTA
>PLXB01000287.1 GCA_003151215.1 Ignavibacteriota bacterium | reverse complement strand
GGAACTCCACGAATTGTGGGAAAAGGCATTCCGCATTTAAAAGCAAATGTCCGGACTCGTCATCATATTGATTTTGAAGATTTCAAAGCGAAACGCTCAGATACGAATCCTAATACTATTCCGTTTAATCTCGGTGGTAACCCGATAGATGCTATCGGCTTCGGTCTGGGCAAACGTATCGAAGAACTCGGCACCGGAAAAAAACTCCGAGATGATGTAGAAATGGTTTTTGCATTAGATGAAAATGAATTTAACGGACGCACGACGCCGCAATTAGTCTTAAAAGACTTTAAGTAAGAGATGAGTGGTCATTCCAGATGGGCACAGATCAAGCGCAAGAAAGCCGTGACCGATACTAAGCGGGGTCAGATGTTTACGCGGCTTATCAAGGAAATAGTTATCTCATCGCGGTTAGGTGGGGCCGATCTCGAAGGAAATGCCAGACTTCGTTTGGCTGTGGAAAAGGCCAGAAAAAGCTCAATGCCGAATGATAATATCAAACGAGCTATAGCCAGAGGCGCCGGCGGAGATGGCGCTGCAGCATTCGAAGAACTGACTTATGAAGCATACGGTCCCGGTGGAGTTGCAATAATGATCGAAGCAGCAACTGATAATAGAAATCGAACTATTGGGGAGATTCGGCATATCACTTCCAAATACGGCGGCAACGTCGGTGAAAGCGGTTCAGTAGGCTGGATGTTTGCAAAAAAAGGAATTATCATCATTCCGAAAGAAGGTCAAGATGAAGATAAGCTTCTTAATATAGCTCTCGATGCAGGAGCGGATGATCTGAAAACCAATGATCCTGAATATTTCGAAATTCAGACAACTCCCGAACAATTTGAATCAGTCCTTAAAGCAATTAATAATGCAGGAATTCCAATTGAAGATGACAAAGTAGGACTTATCGCTTCGACCATTGTCAAGGTTAAAGAAGCCGATGCCGAAAAATTGTCGAAGCTGATCGAAATGCTTGAGGAGAATGAGGATGTGCAAAACGTCTATTCAAATGCTGAGTATTGATTCGCAACTTTCGCTAACCCTCTGCGTTCTATATTATTGTTCGCTAAGTTCGCAAAGATTCTATGAACAAAATAGTCTTATTCCTCATACTGCTCGGTTTGGTCTCCAAATCACAAATTACTTTTGCTCAGACTCAATATACAGGTATTGCAAACGTGCATTTTGTTCAGTCAAGTGACCCAAGTAATTGTGGCATTAATGCAAGCATCGACACAACATACCCTCTTCATTATGAAGTATTTCAGCCAAGCAGTCAACCAAATTCGATTATCTATGAGATTTTTGTTGGTGGCTCCATAAATGGTGTATATTTTCAGGGCGATCATCAAAAATTGCATACTTGAAAAATGATGCTGATTCAATTGTCTTTCCTTTCGTATTTCATATAGATCATACATTACATGGGCAAATTGGTGATGGATGCCATGCGTATGAGCAATATTGGGACTACACCGGCATAGCAAGAATTTCAGCTACTACAGCGGGCGTTACAACGAAAAAAAATAATGCATTAGATTTCGGATTATTTCCAAATCCAACAACAGGTTTATTAAAAATTAAAGCAAATGCAAACAATGCGATTGTGATAGATTGCCTTGGCAGAGTTGCAAGTTCGCAAAAGATCGAAGCACATGACAATGTTGAATTCAGCACCTTGGATGTTTCTTCGCTGCCGGCAGGTTGTTATACTCTTGTACTCGATGAGGGGATGAAAAAGATCACTGCAAAATTTATTAAATATTAAAGCATCGATCTAAGTGCAGATTCTAATTCAGTCTGCTCAAATTTAAATCCTGATTCGGTTAATTTTTTCGGAATAGCTTTCTGGCCGTCAAGCAATAACTCCTGCCCCATCTCTCCAAAAATAAGTTTAACAATTGAGGATGGAAGTGGAAAAATTGTCGGTCGATGAAGGACTTTGCCAAGAGTTTTTACGAAAGCCGAATTACGTTGTGGATTCGGAGATACGGTATTAATAGCTCCATTAACGCTATTATTTTCAATAGAATATTGGTATATCCTAAGAAGATCATTTACCGTTATCCAACTCCACCATTGATTTCCTGATCCTATCTTTCCGCCGACTCCAAGCTTAAATGGTAAGAGTAATTTTTGAAGAGCACCACCATCGGGACTTAGAACCAATCCGGTGCGAATATTGACAACCCGAATTCCCTTTTCAGCGACAGGGTTTGTCTCTGCTTCCCATGCTTTGCAGACTTCCGCAAGAAATCCAATACCGGGAAAACTTTGCTCTGTCAATTCTTCATCACCACGATTTCCATAAAAACCTATTGCAGATGAAGAGATAAAAGCTTTCGGTGGATTCTTTAATTTTGAAATACATTCGGCGAGGAATTTGGTGGTGATTACCCGGCTGTCAATAATTTTCTTTTTTTTAGAGGCTGTCCATTTGCCATTAATGGATTCGCCGGAGAGATGCACGAAGGCATCATAATTTTCCAATCGGGAGATATTGATCTTTTTTTTATTAGGATCCCAAAGCAAACCCGGTTCATTTGATGAGCGAACAAGCGCCGTAACATCATGTCCTATTTCGCGAAGCAGGGGTACTAACCGAGAACCGATAAAACCAGTCGAGCCGGAGATGAGAATTTTCATATTAAAGTCATTCTGAGTGAAACGAAGAATCCCTTGAGGATTTGTAGAACATGACATTCTGCCATACTTCAGGGGATTCTTCACTCCGCAAATAATTGCTATCGCAATTGTTTGCTCCGTTCAGAATGACATGTAGAACATTAGGCGGAAGGAGTTTTTAATTTTTAATTTTGCATTTTTAATTNNTTGAACCCCTGTCCGAAAAGCACGTTTCGCAGCGTCTACGCACGTATCCTCTTGTTATTTAATGATAATTGCCATAGCAAGAGGCAACCGACAATCATCATCGCTACTCCTTTTTACGATCACCTGCGAGTACCTTTCCTGGTGAAAGAGACCGAACATACGACTCCTGTGATCAAAACTCGCTCGTTCTAATGAGTTTTGCAGAAGGGCACCCTCTCTCCGAAGAGAGAAACAGCGTCAACGCGGTACTAGCCCGCGGAGCTTAGGCAGCCATAGCATAGCTATAGTTGGCGGTTAAGCCTTACTTGCGGTTGCTTAAGGATGGTGCAAGTCCCACCCTGTGCGCGGCATACGAGGCGTCAGCCCCCCGTCGAATCCTGTGCACCCCCATGATTTGAATGAACTGAGTATCTAAACGATTTTTTGGGTGAAAAGTTACTTTTTCAGAGCTCGTAGTAATTACAAATACCAATATTTTTGCCCTTTCCAAACCGAACGACAGGCATTCCCGACTCGTTTTCACTTGCCATGAAAGTCTTTATACTCATCATATTTGTCTATTTTGTCGCGATCTGTTCTTCGCAAGCACAGCCGCGCATGGCTCGCGCAATAGTAATCAAGTTTAAAACTNNAGGCGGCGTTATCAGCTCCAAGTATGGAATTACAATCAGCCATTTCTTCTATTTCTCCCCAAAATATTCAGTCCGCAACGCGAATCTTCCAAAAAATATCGAATGGAAATATTCAGTCAGTGAATAATATCGATCCTGAACTTGCCCGGATCATTATTCTTCCACTTCTTGATAATATTGATATTCAGGAAAGTGCGAATAAAATTTCATCGTTCGGTGAGATCGAATATGCCGAACCGAATTATATTTATCATATCGATGGCGTTCCAACTCCGAATGATTCTCTTTACGATCAGCAATGGGCGCTTCGTGTGATGAATGTACCGGAAGCCTGGCAAGTTACAGAAGGCGATTCATCTATTCATATTGGTTTTGTCGATACAGGAGTGGAATGGGATCATCCCGAACTTATCGGACAATTTGCTGTCAATCCTGCTGAAGACATCAATCATAACGGTCTTTTCGACCCTTGGCCTTCGACTGAAAAACGAATGGATGCACATGGTAACATGGTCTTCGGCGATCTCGACGGTATCGATGAAGATGGAAATGGTTATGTCGATGATGTGATCGGATATGATTTCGTCGATCAGAGTTCGCTGAATTTCGGAGACACGAAAGGCCGCGATCCTATTCCGCAGGATGAGGAACCGCATACTCATGGCACAGCAGTTGCCGGAGTAATTGCTGCAAAAGCAAATAATAAGATCGGCGTTGCGGGGATTGCACCAAAGTGCAAGCTCGTTGCACTTCGCGCCTTTGATGCAACCGGGAATGCAGAAGATGATGACATTGCTTCGGCAATAGTTTATGCGGCCGATAATAATGTCCGCATTCTCAATCTCTCCTTCGGCGATATTGTCCCCTCTTTATTACAGCGTGATGCAATTCGCTATGCAACAAGCAAAGGTGTTCTCGTTTTCGCATCCAGCGGCAATGATGGCAGTACGAATCCACACTATCCGTCCGATTTTGATGAATGCGTTTCCGTTGGAGGCACAGTGCTTGCAACCGATAATGTATCTGAAAGCGAATGGGCGCAATCCACTCATGGTGTCGGAATGGATTTGATCGCTCCCGCAGTTCAAATTTATACCCTCTTCGGCGCAAATGATTATCAAGCAATCAGTGGCACGAGTTTCAGTTCTCCGGAAGCAGCGGCAGTTGCAGGTCTCGTTTGGTCGAATAACCCAAACTTAAGCGCTATAGAAGTTCGCTCTATCATAGAATCGACATGCAACCATTTATCGATTCCCGGCTTCGGTCCTTTTGAAGCGAACGGGCGAATCGATGCTTTTGCTGCAGTCAGCTATAAAGGCAGTGCAGCAATAAAGATCACTTCACCACATACAAATGATGGATTCCATGTCGGAGATAAAATTACTATTATGGGCTCTGCCGTAAGTACTCTTTTCACCGACTATACCCTCTCTTTTACAGAAGGCGCAAATCCTGATGCTTCTATTATAAAATCTGCAACAAACTTTGGAGTGATTTCAACTGCTAACGCACAGGTTATTGATGATTCCCTCGGAGTTTGGGATACACATGGCCTTGACACGACAACATACACTTTAACACTCACGGTAAATTCAAGCGACCACCATTCAACTGAAGAACGAATCGTCATTTACTTTTTACCCCAACTTCCAAAAATTGATACATTGTATTCTATTCCAATCTTCGTTAATGAAAAACGAGGCTTGCTGGTTCAGGCTCACACTGATACTCTTACGACCGCAACACTTTATGTTCGTGCTCGAGGATCTCAGCATTGGCTAACAAAAAAAGATGACCGATTTACGAAAGGTCACAATATTCTTCTAAGTTCCAGTGAAGTGCCTGTTCTAACTCCGCTTGAAATGAAACTGGTCGCAATAAATAGCGCCCGAGATTCAGTTAGTCAAACGTTATTCGGGACGATCTCTTCCGAAGCAGTAAATCAGCGAGGATTCGTTCAGAAGAATTATTCATTGCCTCTTGGATATGCTCTTGATACCGTACTCGCAACTTCCACAGGGGATCAAGTTGTGATGAGCACATTCCCTGATGGGACAGATTTTGGCCCCTTAAAAATATTCTCGTTCGATAGAAAAGCGCAGCAATTTATCGCTGTGGACTCTTTAAGTGTACCTTGGATACCTCGTTCGATCGGGAATACGACAGGCGATAATAAACCCGAACTGTTACTTCAAGCAGGAAATTCTTACAAAATCTATAAGCAAAACGCCGATCACTCACTTCTTGGTACTATTATCAATGCCGATACTACTACTTTAAATAAGCTTGCAATAGGGCTTGTAGATGTCGATAATGACGGCAAACAAGAAATAGTCTTTGAGGACACTGAACTCGTGGCTGCGAACCATATTCGGTCAATTCTCAAAGTCTTCAAAGTCGTCGGAAGCACAACTACATTTCTTGGGAAGCTCATTGATCCTACTCCGCCGGGACCATTTCAGACAGACAATAATTATAACGAACCCGATGCCCAATTTGCAGACATAAATAAAGATGCCAAACTCGATATTCTCGCAGTCGATGATGATGCAGATATTGTTGCGTATGAATATGATCCCTCTTCGATAAATTCGTTCAGTCCAATTTTTCAAGACATTAACGATGGTTCAACGGAAGGCAGATTGCTTAGTACGGGAGATTTCAATGGCGATGGCAAGCCGGATATTGCACTTGCATTCCATACACCTTACGATCCGAACGCGGACAATGAATATGACGCTTCTTATTGGACAGTAAAAGTGATGCTTGGCAATGGTGATGCCACTTTTAAAACTATTTACACTGATCATTTTTATTTAGCACGTTCGCTTGCCCCCTATCGTGCAAGTGTGGGATCGATTCATAACGTAACCGGTAAAACAGGAGATGATCTCGTCCTTTCTTTGTTTCCGAACTTTTATTTGCTTGAATATGATTCTACTTTGCAATCAATGAAACCTATCTGGCATTTCCCGGTTTCGAACTCGCCGCGTGGAGCATTGGCATTTGATTTCGATGGTAACGGTAAGAGGGAATTCGGCTTCAATTCGGGCGATTCGCTGCACTTTTTCGAGCGCGAAGATAATTTCGCAGATCAGACCACTGCTCCGAGTGGCTTGGATGCCATGCCCAGAGATACGAATCGTGTCGATCTTACATGGGGTAGTGTCTCCGGTGCAGTAAAATATTATATTTTGCGAACCGATACAGGACAAGGCAATAATCTCTTCGTGAAAGACTCGACGATAAATCTTTTCTTCTCCGATACGACAGTCACAAATGATTCAGATTTTATTTATTCGGTCGAAGCGTTCGATGCTTCAAAGAAGATCAGCACAAGTGAGCCTACCTTCGGAGTATTAGCTCATGTACATTCAAAGCCGTTTATTAACGGCGTTTCATCAACTGACGAAAGAGTTCATATCCATACTTCTCAACCGGTTTCCACTCAAGGGATCGATGGCGGAGTATTTACTATTGATGACTCCCTCGTATCTGCAACAGCTATTATTGCAAACGATAGTGAGATCATCGTAACCTCTCCATCGAATTTACAAGGAACCGTTGATCATAAAATAAAAGTTAATTCCTTCGCACTTCGTGATGTATGGAATTCACCTTTTGATACTTCTCTTACTATTTCTTGGAAACCCCAAGTAGTTGTTTCAATAAAAGATTTTTATATCATTCGCTGGAGCTTTGAAGGAAATTTGAGAATCCATTTGGAGTTTAATCTGAGGCCCGATGATGATGCTCTGAATATTTCGCACTATAGTCTTTCCCCTTTCGGCACATTTACCCATGTCTCTCGTGACACGACGAATCCCAATGCTCTTTATCTCGATCTTGCTCCCGGGACTATTATATCAGCACTCGGAATTCCATTTATTCTTTGCGTAAAAAATATTACCGCCGAGTTCAATATTCCCCTCAAAGAAACCGAAGGAAATTGTGTGGGTGAAACACTTACCGAGCCAAATTTATTGAATGTCATGGTCTATCCAAATCCGGCCAGGTCATCAGATGAAGAATTAACTTTCGCAAGGCTTACTGCTGTCGCCGAAATAAGTATTTATTCTCTCGATCACCGTTTCCTGAAGCGTCTGCAAACTTCCGATAAAAATGGTGGGGTGCAATGGGATATGCGGGATGAAACGGGTAGAATATTACCCAGCGGAGTATATTGGTATCATGTCACAGTTAAAGATGATAACGGAAATGATGTAGAACCGATAGAAGCGAAATTTGTGATGATCAGGAACAAGTAGGGCAAGCAGAGTACTCGTCCTATTATCAAAGATCAAAGAACATTATACCCCCACCGCCAGATCGCTCATCTCGGGCTCTTTTCTGCCATATGAAGATACTCTCGTACCCTCTTTTCCTTTTACTGATTGCTTCAATGCTTTCCGACGTGCATGTTCCGGAGTTCCAAAATCCGGCAGACCCCATGCCATGATAGAATAATGATTGTTATATTTGATCTCATCCTGATCTACACGAGACAGAGAGATGGCAAAAACTCTATCCGGCGTTGCTCCAGGATAAGGCTGGAGAATATTATTATCGACTAAATATGAATATATCTCTTTAGATTTATGATA
>PLXB01000312.1 GCA_003151215.1 Ignavibacteriota bacterium | reverse complement strand
AAGCTTAAAATATTAGGGCGATGGTAAACTAACGAAAGAGGATTCGGATTCCAATGATATTAAAATTTGCTTCGCAGCTCTTTCAGACTAACATCGGGTATTTTATGACCACCATCGAAATTCATCGTCACAAATGGTATTTCATTATTTAAGAAAAGATTCTGGCTCTCTGTGTATATTTCTTTAGAAATGAATTCATCGTTAGGACTATTGACCAGCCACTTTCGTGACTTTTCGGTATTGGATTTGAATTTTGCAAATGCCAGGTCCCGAGGAACATCGCCTGACCATACGACGATCTCGTTCACCGGGGAATTCCCTTCGCTCTGCCATCTTAATACGGCTGGACTGCCTTGAGAAAAACCGAGAGCAATGATTTTTTGCGGAGGCTTCTTCAACATGAACCCGACTTCGGCATAGAGATTATCGAGATAGCGTACATAATCTTGTATTTCGCTCATCCGGTCTTCTCTGGTCATCCATGAGGCTCCGACATCACCGGCAAATCCTTTGACGTAAAACCGTGAAAGAGCTTCCGGTGCTATTACCAATATACTCTCATTTGCAATTGGAAGAAAATTCTTAAGAAAATCTTCGGCACGCTGTCCATAGCCATGCAAGACATACCAAACCTCGCTGATCTCCGATTCCAGCGAACCGAGAGAATGATACCTGGCTGTTCGTGTCGTTTGAATATGATGTTCTTCAATCATGCATTTTAGAACAATTGGTCGGAAGAACAAGTCGCAATAAAAGGGACAAATCATTGAAAACAATCGTTTATTGCCACGTTATGCAAATCGCAGCTCACACTCTTGGATGCAAGCTAAATAGTGCTGAAACCTCGACAATAGTCGGGCAATTTCGTCTGCGCGATTGGGAAGTTACACAAGATGCTAAAAATGCGAATGTTTACCTCCTCAATACCTGTTCCGTTACATTAAATGCCGAAAAAGAGTGTCGCCAGATCATTCGGCGTATTTTGCGGCAGAATCCACAAGCGTTTATTGCTGTGACCGGTTGTTATGCTCAACTCAGGCCGGAAGAGATCGCAAGCATTGAAGGTGTTGACGTTGTCCTCGGAGCAAAAGAGAAATTCAACATCTTTTCTCATATTCATTCTTTCGAAAAACTTTCTGCACCGAGGATATTTTCGTCACCGATTGATGAAGCTACTGAATTTCATTTATCTGCGACTGAGGATATCGGTGAAAGAACCCGTGCTTTCTTAAAAATACAAGATGGTTGCGACTACACATGTTCGTTTTGTACTATTCCGATGGCTCGAGGAGAATCCAGATCTGCAGATGTGGGACATGTACTTTCTGAAGCACGTCGGCTTTCCCGCGATGGATTCCGCGAGATCATTCTTTCCGGTGTTAATGTCGGTGATTTTGGCAGGAAGATAGGAACAAATTTTTATGATCTGCTTAAAGCAATCGAAGATGATGAAAATATTACTTCCCGAATTCGTATCAGTTCTATAGAACCGAATCTTTTATCGAATGATATCATCGAACTTGTAGCCTCTTCCACGAAATTTTGTCCGCATTTCCATATACCTCTTCAATCCGGATCAGCGAAGATATTAAAACTGATGCAGAGGCGTTATACACCCGAACTTTACCGGTCTCGTATTGAGAGGATCAAAGAAATAATGCCAAATGCAGGAATCGGAGTCGATGTGATTGTTGGCTTCCCCGGCGAATCGGATGAAGATTTTCTCGAAAGTTATAACTTTATTAATGTCCTGGATATCTCTTACCTTCATGTTTTCACTTATAGTGAGCGTCCTGATACAAAGGCAGCATTGATGGGAGAGAGAATCCCAATCGAAAAACGCAAAGAGCGAAATACAATGTTTCGAATTCTTTCCGAAAAGAAGCGTCATACGTTTTATCACGAACAAGTTGGTACTATAGTGAATGTATTGTTAGAGTGTGGCAAGCGAAATGATTCTCATCTTTATGCGTTAAGAGAAGGTTATTCGGAGAATTATGTGCGAGTTGCATTACCGGCTGATTCGTCGCTTTCAGATGTCGAACTTGTTCGGGTAAGATTAACCGAAAATGATGTCGAATTAGTACACGGAGAACTAATAGAAATACTATCCAAACGCGAAGGACTCTCACTACTACCCATACTTCAGTAAAGTGCTGTTTGACAAACTGAACGCATTTATCAATACCAAGCGCAAAGAGCGGATCATCTTGCTTGTCGTTTCTTTGTTTATATTTATCATTCAGCTTTTTACACTACGCGCTCCGGTTGGTATTGGTGAGCCATACTGGATCGCACGCTATTTAGCTGCAGGCCAGGGATTTGTCTATGCCTATCCGTTCGATTTTGCCATTGTTCCGACTTGCTATATCCCTCCACTCTATGTCTGGTTTCATGCAGCTATTATAGAACTTGGCGGCGGATTGATCGTCAGTCAGGTTATAGGATTGATTTTTTTTCATATTGCGAATTATTATTTTTACAGGTTCTTTCGAAGAATTACATCCCCCGGTATAGCACTTGCAGGGTTTATTGCTCTTGCCTTTTATGTCCCCTTATGGTTATTGGCACAAAAGCCTGATCCGGACGGATTAAATTTGTTATTATTGGCGCTCACCATTCTTACTCTTGATGATGCAATGGAAAGGCCGAGAAAATTAGTATGGGTAACGCTCGGCATTCTTTTTGGCATACAGATACTTGTTCGCCCCGATATATTAATGGGCATTGCTTTTTTTGGTTTATGGATTATTCTCTATTCCAAAAGCGGAACAGACAGAAGGGAAAAGATCCTCGGATATTGTGCTGCAGTCGCTATCTCACTCCTTATGGTCTTGCCGTGGACAATTCGGAATTATAATGCATTCGGTGCATTTGTTCTTGTAAGTGCGAATTCTGGATTTAATTTTTATATGGGAAATAACCCGCAGGCAACTGGAGAATTTCAGCAAGGACCTCGAACATCGGAAAGCATTGCGATTGACTCAGCCAGAGCACAATTCTTTCGAGAGCATCCTTCTCATGTTGAACGTGATTCCTATCTACTTAAAGTTGGGGAACAATGGATTTCCAATCATCCGATTGCAGCATTGAAACTCGACTTGAAAAAATTCTATTTTCATTGGTGGCAGCGTGATTCGGCAGGCGGAGATGTTGGAGCAGCGGAATGGATGATGACGGGATATAAATTTGTTTCTGCATTCCTGCTCCTTTTCGGATTTTATGGTTTATTTTCTTTGAAATCTAAGAGTAGACGTGCATTACTCATAACTCTTTTTCTATATTCGACTGCTATCTCAGTAATATTTTTTACGCAATCGCGGCATCGTGCGATCAAAGTCGATCCCTATCTTGTTACGCTGAGTATCATCGGAATTGATGCAGCAATAGAAAAAATCAAAATTCAAAAATCATAACGTAAAACTCCTATGAAGATCATCTCATGGAACGTGAACGGTATCCGCGCCGCAGAGCGCAAAGGTTTCCTTGATTATATGAATAAAGAGAAGCCGGACATTATGTGTATTCAGGAAACAAAAGCGCATGTCGATCAGCTAAGCGATGCCTTGAAGAACATTGAAGGCTATACTTCCTATTTTGTGCTTGGCGAAAAAAAGGGTTATTCCGGAGTTGCCATCTACACGAAAATATTGCCGAAGGATGTTGTAATCGGCTGTGGCGAGCCAAAATTCGATGCCGAAGGACGCATCATCTCGGCTGAGTATGAGGATTTTATTCTTTTTAATATTTATTACCCTAATGGCGGCAGAGGACCCGAGCGTGTTCAATATAAACTGGAATTCTATGATTTCATGCTTGATAAATGGGAAAAGCTGCGGAAGAAAGGAAAGAAACTGATTCTCACCGGCGATTTCAATACGGCGCATAAAGAAATCGACCTTGCGCGTCCGAAAGAAAATTCCAAAGTCACAGGATTTCTTCCTGAAGAGCGCGCATGGCTCGATAAGATCGCTTCGATGGGATATGTAGATATTTTTCGCACATTTAACCAGGAGCCGGAGTGGTACACATACTGGGATCAATTCACACGTGCTCGCGACCGCAATGTCGGATGGCGCATAGCTTATTTTTGGGTTACGCCGGATGTCGTTCCGATAGTTACCGCTGCGCCGATCAGAATGGAAATTTTAGGTAGCGATCATTGCCCTATTGAATTGCACCTGAATGTCAATGGCTGATATCTTCATCTCCTATTCC
>PLXB01000347.1:1987-2570 GCA_003151215.1 Ignavibacteriota bacterium | reverse complement strand
TAATAAGATCGATAGGAATATCAGAAGCTTTCACTCCGGGATTGTGGACAAGGAATGTATCGATCCTTGCTTTGATCACATTGGAAAGAGCAGGATTTGTCGGTCCGAGATTCGATGCGCCTGCCGAGGCAGCATTGTAATCCACAGTCGAAGGCCTGCCCCAGAAATATTTATCGTCAGTAAATTTCTGACCGACGTTTTCATATCCGACGATCTTTCCGTTCTTCTCGATCGGAAGACCCTCTGCATTATTCGGCATAAGCCTTCCTATCGCCCAGATAAAGAGCGGGTATGCTGCTCCAAAAAATACGATTAAAACTATTGTCAGACGTAATGCACGTGAAAATTCTTTCATTGCTTTCTCCTAAAAAAATTATACAATTCCTATTGCAGTGACGATGAGATCAATGATTTTTATTCCGATAAATGGTAGAATCAAGCCCCCAAGTCCATAGATAAAAAGATTTCGTGCAAGCAATGCGCTTGCACCGATCGGTTTATACTGTACTCCGCGAAGTGCAAGCGGAATAAGCATCGGGATGATAATGGCATTGAATATCACAGCAGAAAGTATTGCCGATTG
>PLXB01000347.1:369-1954 GCA_003151215.1 Ignavibacteriota bacterium | reverse complement strand
CGTTCGTGCCGTCGCCCATCATGGCAACGAGTTTGCCGAGGCGCTGTTCTTTGCGGATGTATTCGAGCTTATCTTCCGGTTTTGCTTCGGCGATGAAATCATCTACTCCGGCAATATTGGCAATATATTTTGCAGTCAGAGGATTATCGCCTGTTACCATCACAGTCTTCACTCCCATCTTGCGAAGGCGTGCGAAACGCTCCGTTATTCCAGTCTTGATAATATCCTGCAGTTCGATCACTCCGGCAAATTTTCCGTTCTCTGCAACGGCAAGCGGAGTGCCGCCATTGGAAGCGATCTTCGTGATGATATCATCCATCGTTTGCGGAATACTGCTCCCTGAGGTTTCTGCCAATTTGCGTATGACATCAATCGAGCCTTTCCGAACACTTGTTCCGTTCGGAATATCGACGCCACTCATTCTTGTCTGCGCGGTGAATTGAATAAACTCCGAGTTGCTGTAATCGGAACGATTCACCTTTACTCCGAGCTGATCTGAGAGTTCTATTATCGATTTTCCTTCCGGCGTTTCATCGGCAAGCGAGCTGATGGCGCAGAGACGAATAAAGTTCTGCTCCTCGGCAGGATTCGTCGCATAAAATTTTGTTGCCTTGCGATTACCAATCGTGATCGTTCCTGTTTTATCAAGCAGAAGAACGTCGATATCACCGGCAGTCTCGACGGCCTTGCCTGATTTGCTGATCACGTTTGCCCGTAGCGCGCGGTCCATTCCCGCAATACCGATAGCTGAAAGCAAGCCGCCAATTGTCGTCGGAATCAAACAGACATAGAGCGAGGCCAATGCAGCGATTGAGATCGGAGTGCTGGCATATCTTCCGAACGGTTCAAGTGTCACAGTGACGATGAGAAACATCATGGTAAATCCTGCAAGCAAAATCGTCAAAGCAATCTCATTCGGAGTTTTTTGGCGCGAAGCTCCTTCGACAAGAAGAATCATCTTATCGAGGAATGACTCGCCTGCGGCGACCGTCACACGTACTTTGATGCTATCGGAAAGCACTTTCGTGCCTCCGGTAACACCGGATTTATCACCCCCGGCTTCACGGATAACCGGAGCTGATTCACCGGTGATTGCCGACTCATCGATCGTTGCAAGACCTTCGATGATCTCCCCATCCATCGGAATAAGCTCGCCCGTAGTAACATAGAATATATCGCCTTTTTTCAGCAGTGCAGAACTAACGGTTCTTCTTTCCCCATTCGGCAGAATGACGGTAGCAGGAGTATCCTGTCTGGTCTTCCGAAGCGATGCTGCCTGCGCTTTTCCGCGAGCCTCTGCAATTGCCTCGGCGAAATTTGCGAAGAGAACAGTAATAAAAAGAATAAAAGTAATTAACGCATTATAGAGCAGACTTCCTTGCTGAGCATCAGGATGGATAGCCAACATGATCGTAACGACGAGCATGATTGCTGTTCCGACTTCAACCGTGAACATGACAGGATTCTTCACCATTGTGCGTGGCGAAAGCTTCTTGAATGATTCTTTGAATGCTACTCCGGTTAGCTCCGGATCAAAGACCCGTGGTTTTGGTGCTTTATGTACTGACATGATATTTGTCTAAAA
>PLXB01000347.1:0-324 GCA_003151215.1 Ignavibacteriota bacterium | reverse complement strand
ATGGCTATCGGTCCGATGATCGGAATAAATCTGCCGAGAATCATTACGATGCCATCCATAATATTCCAAAAAGGAAGATTTCCGTTCAAGCCGCCAAACTCCGATCCATTATTCGCCGATGATGAAGTCACCGTATAGAGCATTTCAGAAAAGCCATGATAACCCGGATTTGCAAGCCACTTCAATGTATCACCAGGATTCGTAGTTGTTGCCCAAATATGTGCTCCAATTGCAACACCACTGAGAATAAGCAATGGATGAAGCAGTGCGACAATGATTGCGATTTTCACTTCTTTCGCTTCGATCTTTTTTCCGAGAAATTCA
>PLXB01000307.1 GCA_003151215.1 Ignavibacteriota bacterium | reverse complement strand
AAGGACTTACAGAGGCCTCAGCGGGGAATAAAAAATCATTATCTTCCCACACATTCTTCATACTTCATGATCGCCGCATCGTATTTTGCACGGGTTATATCGAAGGAGGCTTTCATTTTTCCAAGTTTTGCATCGGATTGCTTCTGATCTTTCATCGTCTTTTCAATAATAAGAACGTCAGCTCGTTCTTCAGCTTCTTCGAGCACCTCTGTCACTCGTGCATAGTGATCGTATGCCGTCCAGTATTGCTCCTCTATCTGAAGCCCTTCGTCGCGGAGTTTTTTGATATTTTCAAAAAGCTTGATGCACTCTTCTTTTGAAGGAAGTACAATGAGTGTGAATGCATTTGTAAAACGCTCGGGCAATACATAAGGATTTCCCTGATCGTCTTCAGGTTGTACTCCCCATGCAAGATTCGCCCCAACATCGGGCAGAGGAATTTCCTGAGGCCATAAAAGCTGCGTTGCATTCACCGTCGTTTTCTCGAAAAGCGGAGTGTTTACATAAAAAGCCTGCTGTGCAGACTGGCCTTGCAAAACTTCGATAACCCGGACTCTATAGGTTATAGGTGATGATGGAACAGGGATCATCGGACTCCAGACAAAGAGCGTAGTTTTTTCTGTANNTTATTATCTTCGGGCTGCAAGAGAACGGGAAGAATATTTTTCGTCAGTGAGAACGTCCGGCAGGTAGAAGTTGAAAGCGGCTGCATCGTCAGAGCGCTGACAAGCGTTATGCATAGTTCATAAGTACCTTCGGGTAAAACCCCTGTTCTCATTGTAGATGCTTTAAGATCGCCAAAAAAGCCGACAGCGTTTTCGGGGAAAAGATCTCCTGCATAGAAGATCGCCGGACCGCCGGGAGGAATAGGAAGTGCGGGCATCGAACCGAGTTTGGTCGAAGCAATAAGAGATCCGTTAAGCGAAAGCTTTGCATCGATCTTCACTTCCGTTGTTTTGTCGCCGGTATTGAAAATTAACAGAGTTGCTGTTTCTCGTCGGCTCGACCAATCCGACAGACGTATAGAAGGTCTTGGTGAAATAGTGAGATCGGCACGCAGGGATTGCCCCCCTGCATCAGAAGCAGCAATTATAAAAAAGGCTGATAATAAAGCCAACCGAATAGACATAATTCTCATACTAAGAGTAACGTTTTCAAAGAAAAGTCTGTGACACATCTTAAAATCCAATAAGTACAAAACCAGCCCAATAATAGGGAATATCATCACCATAGCGTTTTTTGACGATATCTCTTTCTTCAAGCTGTGCATTTCGTAATGCTTCTGATTTAGATTGATTTTTCAGTAAATTTTTGTAGATGCTGATCATAAGTTCTTTTGTTTCCTTATCAGGCACCTGCCAAAGGCTCATCAGGATATTTCGTGCTCCTGCAGTACGGATGGCTCTGGCAAGACCGAAGGCTCCTTCACCGGGCTGAATAATTCCGTTACCACTTTCACAGGCACTGAGCGTGACAAGATCAGTGCCTTGGAGATCGAGCCCCATGGCTTCAAGCGCTGTGAGTACTCCGTCATCAGCCGGATTAGAAGAGCCGCGAGAGAGCGTCGTATTCGCTCCGGCAAAATAAAGTGCAGAATTCAGTAATGAATTATCGAGTGAATACGAATCACCCGGATCGTTTTCTTTCAAAAGAGCATTACCGGTGGTCGAGTTAAATTTTCCGTGTGTTGCAATATGAAGGATCGACGGATGGTGAATGCTCCTTAGATTTTTTTCCGTTGCATTTTTTCCGGTAAACATATTCACTTCCCAGCCAGCTTCTTTAAAAGATGTTTCGATGGACTGTGCTTCTTTAAGTGTTCCTGCAAGAGGTTCTAATTCTCCTGCCGAATATTCCGGGTCAGCGAATATTGTAATAGAATGAGATGAATCATTGGGGAGTGATCGAAGAATATCTGCTGTACTTGCAGTAGTTGAAATTCGGAAATGTTCGGCAAGGAGTTTGCCGTCCTCACCGGTTAATGCAGCGAGAGAAAGTTCGTCGTAAATACCATCCGGCGAAATAATGATTTGCTCGGCATTCTCCAGATATGGTTCCAGTGGCGACCATAGCAGTTTGGCAATCAGTGATGCACTTGTATTTTTCTTTCTTGAGTGTTTTTCTAATGATCGAAAATATTGACGTATCACGGAAGAGTCTTCGATGATCTCTGCATTTCTGATCATAGCAAGTCTCGGATGCGAGGAGTCATTTTGTCGCAGAAGAAGAGTTGCATAATATGTCGTATCGGTTCTTCGTTCACCGTCATAGTAGGTGAAGCGGCTGATCTCCATACAAATATTTTGTGGTGGCAGCGATTTCGCTATAATATTCCAGGATCGGTTTCCAAGACTTTTCAGGTCGGCGTATGCCTGTGAACGTCTTGCTAATTCTTTCTCTAATGTATTCGAAAGTTCAGCCAGGGAATCCTGATTGACAAAAGGTTTATCAATAGTAGTAGATCCGCTGAGAAGTCTTGAACGTCGCGTTCTGATCTCGGCAAGTTTATCCATTAATTTCCCAAGAGTTGTAGCGCCGGATTCTATTGCACTTCGTCGCATTGCCTGAAGGCTTGAGAGAACTATGCCCTTTTGGAATAACAGGCCGTCATAAAAAATGCCGATACCTTTCGGATAAAAAGTAGAAGTGCGCAGCGTTGTACTTGCCAAACGCGAAAGGTGCTCATCCAGATTTCGAATGAAGGCAAGCCTTTCCCTTTCACTGGTATACCGAAAATTTTCTTTTGTCGCTTCTTTATATACATCCAGCGCTTTACGGTAAGATAAGAAAGCAGAGGGAATTGCCCCGGTTGCTTCTTCGATACAGGCTTTTGTGATATAGCACTCCGCGGTGAAAGGATGTGCCGGACCGCTGGCTCTGAATGC
>PLXB01000489.1 GCA_003151215.1 Ignavibacteriota bacterium | reverse complement strand
TGTTCGAGGCGGAAAAGCTTCGGAGCGGGAAAATCCACTTCAAAATCCAGAATATTTTTTATATCAGCGCCTCTGAAAGCATAGATTGATTGCGCATCGTCGCCAACGACGGTAAGATTCCTATGAAATGCCGAAAGCATCTTCACGATCATATACTGTGCGCGGTTCGTATCCTGATACTCATCGACAAGGACGTAGCGGAATTTGCGCTGATAGGATTCGAGCACATCTTTATGCTGCACAAAAAGCTCGATCGTCTTGATGAGCAGATCGTCAAAATCCATTGCATTCGCAGATTTCAACTGCTTCACATATTCGGCATAGACTTCCGCAACTTTCTCGCTGAAGAAATCACGCGCTGAGTTCGCATATTCATCCGGCGATACAAGCTGGTTCTTTGCACTCGATATACGGCTGCGGACGGCATTGGGATTTGTCTGATCGCGGGGAATGCGAAGCTGCTCCATGATACGCTTAATGAGAGCAAGCGAATCATCCGAATCATAAATACTGAAGCTTTTCGTATATCCCAGAAGTTCGGCATGACGCCGCAGCATCCGCGCAAAAATGGAATGGAACGTGCCCATCCAAAGCTCGCGAACAAATTCTTCACCTAAGAGTGCGGCAATACGCTCCTTCATCTCGCCTGCAGCTTTATTGGTGAAGGTCAGGGCAAGGATCTCCCACGGACGGTTGCCCTGCTCAAGCAAGTAGGCAATACGCGTCGTCAGAACCCGCGTCTTGCCCGAACCGGCACCGGCGATGATCATTGTCGGACCGTCGGCGCCGGTCACGGCTTCAAGTTGAGCGGCATTTAAGCCCTGTAAGAGTTTTGACATGGGCAGTGCTAACAAAGAATTGGATGCGAAAATAACAGAAATATTATTCTGAACTTCAAAATTATTTCAGAAAGTGGGAAGAGAGGCTTGCTGGTTATAACCATCACACGTTGAGCAATGACTCCAAATCTCTTGCCATGTGAATAATGGCAAGTATGGCAACGAAGTTGTTTTCTACCGAATAGATCAAGCGATACCGGTCAACAAATATTTCTCTGATTCGGGGAGTTTCATATTCGGGTACTATTCTTCCGCGAAGCGGATAATGTATTAATGAACGGGAGGCTGATTTTGCTTTTAGCGCAATATTTCTCGAATACTGAGGCGACACAAGCCGATAGTAATCAACGATGTCCTTTAAGTCTTGCTTTGCCTGGGAAAGCCAGGCTACTCGGAAAGCCATTGATCGAAGAGTTTTTCCATTTCTTCTTCCGGCACGAATTTTCCTTCGGCAAGCTCCTCTAACCCACGCTCAATTTTTTGACGCACAAAAAGATGATATTGAATATCCTCGTACGTTGCCGTATCCGGCAATCCGTCGAGCATTTCCTTTACCTGCTCTTTAACCGATAGTTTCTGATCGAATGGCATATTTTGACAACAAGGGGTGACAGGAAATTGTTGCGAGGTTTCAGCATGAAGCTGGAAGAGGTGTTTGCGTTTTAGAGGAAGATACATTAATTTGCGCAGAATCTTGAAAGCGTGACGACGAAATTTAAGTCGAATTACTTCTCATACAACGCGTATTTCCAAACAAGTTTTGATATTTCGCGAAGCATTATTTGCCTGTTGTCAATATCTTCCTTTTTCCAAGCAGAGAATTCCAGCAAGAGGGTATTGGTCCTGCTTATTGAATCTTTTTTTCCGCCATCATCAAAACCCGAAAGTGTTTTTGTAATGTAAAAATCAGATGCTTTATATTTCTCCTGTTTCTTGTGGAAGAAATCTCTTCCCAACGAAGCATTGATTGGTCTTTCAAGTAAAGTAAGATTCCCAAGCTTATTCCGATACTCTTCATAAATAGAGCGGTCTCCTGCAGCAAAAATATCAAGCAATTCTTGGTTAAAGGAAAAAGGCAATATATGTTCGATATGTATCGCACCTTTTAGAAGTTCATCAACCGGAGATCTTGAATGGTCACCAAGCCTAGCTTTATTGATATATTGTGTCATCCTCGCCAAGATGTATTTCAGCCTATACTTTGGTAACGATGTATAAGTAAGTTGGGAGAATTGGAAGTCGAAAGATTTTTCACGATCTTTTATATCAGGGAAAAAATGCTCCTCTAAAAATTTATTGAGGCTTGTTGCATCCTTCACCAATCTCAAATACTGTGACCAATTTGCAAACCTTCTTTCGATTAGTTTTGCAGGTTCCTTTGTGAGAATATAGTAAAAAAATAGTGTTTCCAACTGCTCAACAAAATGATAAAATACTTTCTTACTTTTCTCTCTCAGAGGCATTGCTGATAGTAAAAGTGCGGCTTGCTGTTTACTCCCTGAACCTACTAGATATTGTAAGTTTGCAAGCTCAACAACATCGATGCCTTCAAGTTTACCTTTCGAAGTATCGACATAGTAATTCGCCGCATGCTCCAATTTTTCAATAAACTTTGAGGGTTTCTCTTTATAGGCACACTGATCATCGTTGGATCGTAACCATCCGTATACATCATCTTCACGAAGGATATAATCCTTTCTTGATTTACTAAACGTGTCATATGCAGACATTAAATAATATCGAAGAAAACGGAGCGGCCTTTCTTTAGCTTTGTCAAGAGGTTTTTTGAAAGCCATCCACTGACTCCGAATTGTTTTGAATTCCTCCCTTGGCACTTGGGCGAACAAAAGATTCTTCAATAGATCCACCGAATCTAATCCTATACCTCTATCATTGATCGTCTCAAAAATTTTCAAAGCTGACTCTATATCTTGTGTCGCAATTTGAACAAGTTTTACACTATTTACAAAATATCCATAGAATTTAACCAAACCTTTTCTGTCCGCTTCTTTGCCGTAATTAGTATCTAAGAATTCCGTAGTGTTTCTATATGCACCGATCAGATTTCCACCAGAAATTGTATCTGTTGATAAATCATCTGCATGAGTGCCATCAATAATTTTTTCAATTATTTCTTTCCCTTCATAATCTAACTTGACTGTATAATTGCTTATTTCTTGTCCAGCAGGTGAGGTATAAGATGATTTAGAAAGGTCATAGATTTTGTTAATCTGTTGATTCTGTTCACCTGTAAGCAAACTGCGAATCGCTTGAAGAATGATCAATATTGTTGTTAGCCTTTGCTGACCATCAATGACCTCGATAAGCCCTTCATGCCCTATGCATACTACGATACACCCAATAAAATATTCACTTTCTGGATTATCCTCAAACTCGGAATAGATGTCCTCTATGAATTGCTTGACTTCCTTGTCAGTCCATACGTATTCTCTCTGATATTCAGGAATTAAGTACTGCTTGTTTGTGAAAGCGTCCTGGATATTTAAAGGTTTGAAGTTAATTTCGTTATTTTTCATGTAACATATTGCAATATAATAAATTACAAAGATAAGCAGAAAAGGATACTACTTCCTTAAACGTAGTACTTTGCGAACTTTACCGGCGAACCTGCCAATTCTTCTTCCAAATCAAAAATAGTCCTTAGCTGGATGGACTAAGATTTCCCAAAAGGCATCGAAGGAAAAATGTAGAATGTGAGACTAAGGTTTCCCAAAAGGCACCTATGTAACCCGATTTCACAAAAAAAATATTTAGCGATAGGCACCTATGTTTTGGGCAATTCCGGAAAAAATCTTGGATGGGCACCTTGACAAATGCCTTTAAATTTCGTATATTTGTACTCCGAACAACGAGCATATTTTTTTTTGATGCGTCATGTGATAGTCTGGCACTGATGCATTTTTGGAATTGGGGTATGGGCGTTTGGAGGTATGGGCGTATGGTCTTTTAGTCTGGGTTCTTACGTCCTGATTCTAACCACTACGTTCTTGGTTTCTAAAGTCTGAAAAAGTCTGANNGGCTAAAGCCGGTCTCGCAATGACGATGCTTAACTCTCAACTGTTGACTATAAACTGTTAACTACTTCCTGCTGCTATCTTTCTTTTCTGCCGGAGGAGATGATGGCGGCAGAGGCAATGGCGGCGGCATTCCGAGATTCTGAGTCGGAGAGGAGAATGCAGGGGCGCCTCGGGAATTCTCAAAGGTGTTTGAAGGCGCGTCAATGATGGGCAGGAGTATCTTATAATTAATAAGATCCTGATCGCTTTCGAAGCCATGNNTCGGTTTCGACCAATGTGCCGGAATCGCTCAGGACGCGAACGCTGTCATACGCCGTCATATTATGCGAATTATCATCGATATAGGCGCGACGGGAAGTAAGAAGGCTTGAATGATTTGCATCGCGATCGAAGAAATCGACATGCACGCTTGAATCCAGAAGCGTATATCTTTTTTGCTCAAAGGTT
>PLXB01000041.1 GCA_003151215.1 Ignavibacteriota bacterium | reverse complement strand
TTGGGCAGTGTTGCCCTTATTTGAAAAGTTTCGCCGCTTGCCGGCAGTAATTGCGTCAGAATAAATACAATGAGCGCACTTTTAGGAAAAAAAGTAGGAATGACAGGAGTCTTTGACGAGGAGGGGCAGTACGTTCCCGTTACCTTCATTTTACTCGGTCCAAACTACGTCACGCAAAAAAAGACGAAAGCGATAGACGGTTACGATGCCTTGCAGATCGGCTTTGAGGAAAAAGCTGAGCGCAAAGCAAATGAGCCGGCTAAAGGACATTTCGAAAAAGCCGGGACAACGGCTCTTCGTTATGTCAAAGAAGTTCGTTCTTTCGATGAAGAGAAGTTTAATTCTTTCGAGCTTGGCGCCGAGATCAATGCATCGGATGTCTTGCATGAAGGGGACACGATCCATGTAGTCGGAACGTCAAAAGGTCGTGGCTTTCAGGGTGTCGTCAAGCGCCACCATTTCGGCGGCGTCGGCCAGGCAACTCACGGCCAGTCTGATCGTCAACGTGCGCCGGGATCTATCGGTTCATCAAGCTATCCCTCGCGCGTTTTCAAAGGACAACGCATGGGCGGACGTATGGGAGGTGATCAGATCACGACGCGCAACTTGAAGATATTGCGCATTATTCCCGAGCAGCATCTGATCCTTGTAAAAGGATCGATTGCAGGAGCAAAGAATCAGCTCGTAAGGGTCGTTAAAGGATAAGCTTAGACAACATCTCTAAGACATAAAGAATATGGAATTAGCAGTATATAATTTAAGCGGAGCAAAGACAGGCAAGACTGTAACAGTCGATGAAGCTATCTTTGGTATTGAGCCGCATGAGCATGCAATGTGGTTAGCCATAAAAGCCACACTTGCAAATCGTCGTTCGGGTACTCATTCAACTAAAGGCAGAAGCGAAGTAGCCGGTTCGACAAGAAAGCTTTTCCGTCAAAAGGGAACAGGCCGCGCTCGTCAGGGTGATATCAAGAGCCCGCTCCATCCGGGCGGAGGTACAATGCACGGACCGAAGCCGCATAAGTACGTTCAGACTCTTCCGAAGAAAGTAAAGCAGCTTGCACGCAAGAGCGCTCTTTCGCAGAAAGTTAAGGCCGAAGCGTTATATGTGATCGAAGATTTTTCATTGAATGAGATCAAGACAAAGAAGATTCAGGATATGCTTAATTCTTTCAGCCTGAATGGAAAGCAATCTCTTCTTTTGACCACTGCTCATGATGAGAATATATACAGAAGCGGCCGCAATATTGACAGATTCACCGTTTGCGAAGCAGATAAAGCTTCGATGTATGATATCTGGAAGAACCGCGTACTGATCGTTCAGCAATCGGCGCTTCCGGTGATCGAGCAGGGATTTAAAGGCGGCAAGCCGATGATGGAAGTTGAGCACATTGCTCTGAATATGTAATTGTAAATCCAGAGAAAGAATAAGCAATGGCACAGCCAGTTTTACGCAGACCGCTTCTTACGGAAAAGGCAACTCTCATGGGTGAGAAGAGCATCTATACGTTCGAAGTATCACCGGAATCAAATAAGATCCAGATCGGTGCAGCAGTCGAATCACAATTCGATGTGAAAGTAGCCGATGTGAATACGATGTGGATGCCGCTTCGCCGCAAATCGCAGTTTACCCGCAAGGGAGTGCTTCGCGGAACGAAGAGTCGCAGAAAGAAAGCTATCGTAACGTTGAAGCCCGGCTTCACGATTGATCTCTTTACACCGATCGAAGCGAAAGAAAAAGCGGAGATGTAATTTTTGGCCGCTCGCGGCGGCAACTAAGCCTGATTCGAGGCGATAAATCGAAGATAAAGAAAAAAAGAAAATGGCACTTAGACAATTAAAACCGAGAACAGCAGCGACCCGCTACTACTCGATCTCAACATTCGATGAGATCACGAGTACTATTCCGGAAAAATCGCTTCTTGCTAAACTCTCGAAATCCGGCGGACGTGGTAATACCGGACGCATCACTTCGCGCCATCGCGGCGGCGGACATAAGCGCATGTATCGCATCATTGATTTTAAGCGTAATAAACTTGCAATTCCGGCAAAGGTTGCAACGATTGAATACGATCCGAACCGTAACTGCCGCATTGCACTGCTTCATTATGCTGATGGTGAAAAACGCTACATTCTTGCTCCTGAAGGTTTGCTCGTCGGAGCAACTGTGACAAGTGGAGCGGATTCTGAAATTGCAGTGGGTAATTGCATGCCGCTGAAGAATGTGCCGCTTGGTACATTTATTCATAATGTGGAATTACAGCCCGGTCGCGGCGGACAGATCGCCCGTTCTGCAGGTAACTCTTGCCAGGTAATGGCAAAAGAAGGGGATTTTGCAACATTGAAATTGCCTTCCGGCGAAACCCGTAAGATTCCGATCGGTTGTTTTGCAACGATCGGTACGATCGGTAATGCCGATCACTTCAACATCAGTTGGGGTAAGGCGGGGCGTTCACGATGGCTTGGCATTCGTCCGCAGACACGCGGTATGGCGATGAATCCTGTTGACCATCCGATGGGCGGCGGCGAAGGAAAATCCAAATCCGGCGGAGGACGCAAACATCCGAAGTCGCCATGGGGGACACTTTCCAAAGGCTACCGTACTCGCAAGAAGAAAAATGCATCGAGTAAGTTTATTATCAAACGCCGCACGAAATAAGAAACTATGTCACGTTCGTTAAAAAAAGGACCATATCTCGACGAGAAGCTTCTGAAAAAAATAGAAGTCTTGAATCAATCTCGTCAGAAGAAAGTGATTAAGACATGGGCACGCGATTGCACGATTCCGCCGGAATTTGTGGGACATACATTCACCGTTCATAACGGCAATAAGTTTATTCCGGTCTACGTGACGGAGAACATGGTCGGGCATAAGCTCGGCGAATTCGCTCCGACCCGGACATTCCGCGGACATTCGGGATCGAAAGTTGAAAAGGCAACAACGTCAGCAGCATAAAGTTTAGAGAACGACAATGGCTCAAGCAGTAGCAAAAAAGAAAAACATTCAGAGCTCGCCGGTGAAAATGCGGCTGGTGCTCGATCTGATCAGAGGAAAGAAAGTGCCTGAAGCACTTGCCACTCTGCACTTCATGACGAACAAAGCCTCGCTTGTAGCTGAGCAGACTGTTCGCAGTGCTATCGCTAACTTTCAATTGAAAGACGATAATCGAGGTATTGATGTCGAAGATCTTTATATCAGTGAGTGTTTTGCTGATGGCGGACCGATGCTAAAACGCATTATGCCTGCTCCGATGGGTCGTGCGTTCAGAATTCGGAAGCGTTCGAATCATTTGACGATCTTTGTCAGCGATAAATTGCCCGGCAGCAATAAGCCCGAAGCAAGAGCAGCGAAAGCGAAGGCCACGGCAGCTCCGGCTCCGGAAGCACCTGCAGTTAAGGCGCCAAAGAAAAAAGTGGCAAAGAAAAAAGTTGAAGCATCTGTATAAACGGAAACGACCACTATGTATAATTTTACAAACTAAGTATCTTGGGACAGAAAACTAACCCTATCGGATTTCGCCTTGCTGTGACGCGCCCATGGGATGCGCGCTGGTACGACGATAAGAACTTCGCTCAGAAACTCGAAGAGGATAATCTTATCCGTGCCTATGTCAAAGGCAGATTGAAACGGGCAGGAATATCGAAGCTTACGATTGATCGCACCACTAAGCGCGTCGTTCTGACAATTCACACTTCGCGTCCCGGAGTTGTGATCGGAAAAAGCGGAAAAGAAATTTCGCAGCTTGAGGAAGAATTGAAAAATGTGACCAAGGGTAAGGAAGTTAAGATACTTATTAATGAAGTGAAGCGCCCGGAAACTGATGCTCAGCTTATTGCCGATCAGATAGCGCAGCAGCTTGAAGGGCGTATTGCCTTTCGTCGTGCTATGAAAATGGCAGTTTCCACAGCAATGCGTTCAGGAGCTGAAGGTATTCGCGTCATGTGTGCCGGTCGTTTAGGCGGAGCAGAAATTGCCCGCACCGAGCAGTATAAAGACGGACGTATTCCTCTTCATACCCTCCGCGCCGATATTGATTTTGCAAAAG
>PLXB01000208.1 GCA_003151215.1 Ignavibacteriota bacterium | reverse complement strand
GGAAACTTTAAATATCGATCCGGAAAAAATTGAAGAAAAAATAACTGGCCGAACAAAGGGGATGCTTTTGGTCCATGTCTTGGGGTTGCCGGTGGACTATAAAAAGATAAAAAGAATAAAAGAAAAATATCATATTCAGGTAATAGAAGACGCCTGCGAAGCTATTGGGAAGCCATCCGACGAATTTATGGTTTCAAAGCTCGGGGTGGCGTCGGTCTATGGCTTCCATGAAAATAAACAGATTACTTCTGCTGGCGAGGGAGGAATGATTGTCACCGATGATTTCGCTCTTGCTCAAAAGTGTCGGTCCATGCGTGATCAGGGGCGTTCTTTGAAAAAAGATTGGATGAGAAGGGTTATCCTCGGATTCAATTTTCGCATGACGGAAATACAAGCCGCGTTCGGCGATGTGCAGTTGCGTGATGCGAAAATTCTTTTAAGAGAGAGGACTCTGATAGCAAAGAAGTATTCATCTCTTTTGCGTGGCACTACTGGATTGATTTTACCCATCGAAATATCGGATTGCCATAGAAGCTGGTTTATTTATTTTGTTATGATAAGGAATCAAATCATAAGAGATCGGATTCAGAAAGCATTGCAAGAAGCCGGGATTGTGTCGAGTTCAAATTACTTCCCTCCAATTTACCAGTTTCCAGCATATAAGCGTTTCCGTCGTGGAAGATTTCCAAATACGGAGCGGGCTTCAAAAACACTGTTGGCATTGCCGATCTTTCATGGGATGACCGATAAAGAGATACACAAGGTTGTGTCTGTTATTAAGAGTTCTNNAAAAAGCAAGTCTTATTATGGAATCTTCAGAATTTTATGCAGAGTTCTCTCCGTGGTATAGAGAGTATGCATTGAAAAGGGAAGCATATCTTCGATCGGTTGATAATTTTATAAGTGCAGATGCCAATGGAAAACGGAGCATCATAGATATCGGGGCGGGAGATGGAACGAGGTTGCAAAAAATATTGGCCACGATGGATGGTTCCGTCGGAGCGGTTGCCGTCGATGACAGCGATGGGATGGTAGCCCTATTACAAAAAATTCCTAACCTCAAAGTGCTTAAAGCTGATATTGCCAGTCCGGAGTTCCGTCATATTGGAAAATACGAGATTGTTCTTTGCTTGTGGAATGTGATTGGCCATGTGACGACTGAAAAGGAAAGAATGGTAGCTCTAAAACACATGACTGATTTATTAGAAGATGACGGCATCATTTTTCTTGATGTCAACAACAGATATAATGTTGTGCAATACGGATTGGGATCGGTTCTAATGAATATTATGAAGGACATATTCAGTCGAGGTAGACGTAATGGGGATTTTGCTCTGACTATGAAAGTTGGCGGCAAAAAAATTGGCACTGTAGTTCATCTTTTTAGTCCAATAGAAATAGAGAAGCTTATAAATGCGGCTGGATTGAAGGTGGTTCAGCGATGGATAATTAATTATGAAACAGGTAGGCGCGTGGATAATGTTTGGAGCGGTCAGTTGATGTATAAACTTATAAAATCATGAAAGTCCTTTTCGTAAGCTCACTTTATTATCCGCACGTGGGAGGAATTGAAACCATGATTTCGGAACTGGCCAATTTTTATCGGCGCGACAGTATAAAATCGGTCGTGCTAACTAAGAAGTGGCCTCTTGATTTGGCCGATCGCGACGAGCACGATGGCATTCCTGTATTCCGTGTCAAAAGCGCCAGAACTAATGAGGAGTTTTATGAGTTGATTCGCTGGGTTAAATCCCACCAGCTTGAAATCCAATCAGACGTCATTCATGTTATTGGTGTGCGTCGACCATTACCGCTTGTCGCCTTATTGCTTAGCAGGCTATGGGGCGTCCCCATTATTTGCACCGTGGCAGGGGGCGAAATACCCAACGATAACGACCTGGAATCTGAAAGGATATGGGAGGAAGGTAAGGAATTAACTCCTAATGTTTTAATGCAAGCGGATCATATCACCTGTGTATCACAAGCATTGACATCAAATTTGCAAAAATTAATGCCTAATATAGGTGGGATAAAGACACTCTATGCGGGAATGGATTTTTCCATTATAAAAGTCGGCGTTCCCGAAGAGCGCCAGCGACCATACATTCTCGCATTAAGAAGACTTGTTTATTCCAAAGGAATTCACATCTTAATAGAAGCGTTTTCTCTTATACAGAACGACTTCCCTAATTTAGATTTACTGATTGCTGGCGAAGGACCAGAGGAGCAAAATTTAAGAAACTTAGTATCTCAAAAAAATCTTAGCCGCGTGGTTTCATTTCTGGGAAACGTCTCCCTATCTCGAGGCATTTCGTTGCTGAAGGGTGCGGCATTAACAGTGCTCCCTTCTCTGTCTGAGGGAGGCGGCTTGGTAAATATCGAGGCACAGGCATCCGGTTGTCCGGTTATTGCAAGCAGGGTTGGCGGAATCCCGGAATATGTGAATGATGGTAGAAGCGGATTACTTTTTGAATCGGGTAATTCAAAAGATCTTGCCGAAAAGATTAAGTTAGTTTTAACCGACCGAAATTTGCG
>PLXB01000255.1 GCA_003151215.1 Ignavibacteriota bacterium | reverse complement strand
CGGATGACAAGGATCTTTTTATCCTCGAAAGTAGTGCAAAGAATCTTGCCGGGTTCGAGTTCATCTTCTTTGAATACAGGTTGCCACATAAACCAGTCGTTAGTCGTTAGTTTTTAGGCTTTAGCCGTTTGTTAGCAGAGGCACGAACCACGATTCTTCGCATTTCGTTTGCCTCTCGCTATGACAAAGAATTTTCCTATTACCGAGCCGATCCTTATTGCTATCGGGCAAATTGCCGATGATGCAGGCATTGCGGCATATGTCGTCGGTGGCTTTGTGCGTGATGTGCTGCTTAATCGCGGCAATGACCGGGATATTGATATTACCGTCATCGGCGATGGTGTAGCGTTTGCAAAACGTGTTGCGAAGGAATTTTCCGGAGCAAGGCTTTCAGTTTATGAAAAATTCCGAACGGCATTAGTTGAGATCGGCGAATTAAAAATTGAGTTTGTCGGAGCAAGAAAAGAATCCTATCGTTCCGACTCACGAAACCCCATTACCGAAGAAGGTACATTAGAAGAAGATCTTTCACGAAGGGATTTTACGGTCAATGCTTTGGCAGTGAGTCTCAATTCTTATTCGCTTGGAGAAATAGTCGATCTCTTTAATGGATTAATTGATCTGGACTCCCGAATACTTCGTACTCCGCTTGATCCAATTGTAACATTTGAAGACGATCCGCTTCGTATGATGCGGGCTGCAAGGTTCGCTGCTCAGCTTGAATTTATGGTCGTTCCTGAATCTCTTGAAGCGATACATAAAATGAGGGAGAGGATCTCTATCGTCTCGCAGGAGCGGATCACCGATGAATTTGTGAAGATCATGTCATCGAGGATGCCGAGTCTTGGAATTAATATATTATATGAGACTGAATTGCTTGACATTATTTTTCCGGAAATTGCACAATTAGGTGGAGTCGATCTTCGAACGGTCGGAGTCGAAGAATATGCTCATAAGGATGTCTATAAGCATACGATGAGAGTTCTGGATAATATGGCGGAGATGTCAAATAATGTCTGGCTGCGCTTTGCAGCGCTGCTCCATGATGTTGCAAAACCAAAGACGAAGGCATTCCGGGAAGGCATCGGCTGGACGTTTTACGGTCACGATCATATCGGGGCGAACTGGGTGCAGAAAATATTTCGGCGTATGAAATTGCCGACGGAATCAGCGAGATATGTCGAAAAACTTGTAAGGCTTCATATGCGCCCGATGGCTCTTGTCGATGAAGGCGTGACCGATTCTGCCGTGCGTCGCGTACTTTTCGAGGCAGGAGAAGAGATAGACGATCTGCTCACCCTTTGCCGTGCCGATATTACTTCAAAAAATCCACGACTTGTAAATAAATATCAGGCGAATTATGATCTGGTCGCCGAGAAGATGATCGAAGTCGAAGAAAAGGATAAGATGCGCGCCTTTAATTCTCCGGTTCGCGGAGAAGAGATTATGATAATTTGCAATTTACCGCCCTCAAAAACAGTCGGTATCTTGAAGACCGCAATAGAGGAAGCGATCATCGAAGGTGAGATACCGAATGAGTATGAAGCAGCCAAAGCATTTTTACTTCAGATCAAGGATAAGATCACAGCTGAAAACCCTTTGACAGAAAGAGAAAAAGAAAGAAAGTCAAAAATTGAGGATTAATAATTAAGGATGAAAGGGCGAACAAATATTCCATAAAATACAATATAGAACCCCGTCAATCGTTTTATCTCGGCAGAATGTGAATTCATTAAACTCAAAACGGCAGGTTTTATATCTTCGGAACAATGAAATTCCTTCGCAGCGAGTGGTGTTATATTCCGTTCTAAAATTTGCAGATTGCCCTCGAAATTAGCTTATTTTTAAATAAGGAAAATTGCTATATTCTCTTGAAACGAAGTCATTTATTCACCGTAAAGTGCCCGTAATGAAAACTTTATACATCATTCTATTTTTCAGCCTTGCTGCGACCGCTTACGGCCAGCGCTTCACCGGCACGAGCGAAATCACCTTGGATCAGGCTATCAGGCTTGCTCTCGATAGTAATTACACCGCACGAACTGCCGAGTATAATGTCACTTCTGCGCAATATGGCAGTACGAAGGCAAGCGATAATTTGCTCCCAACAGCTGCAGCAACCGGCGCATATGCGTATACCCATAGTCTCACAACACAAACTTTTCTCGGAGACACGCTTAATCCGAATAATCATGCGCTCAGATATAATGTTGGTGCAAATGTTAATATATATAATGGGGGTTTCGATGCGTCGAGCATTCGTTCTGCCGGTTATACGCTTGATGCCGCGAAATATAATTTGAAATGGACGCGCCAGCAAGTTGCATTCAGTGTCGTCTCGGCATATATTACTGCACTCCGGACAAAGGAACTTGTGGCGACGAATGAAAAAACGTTAGCAGAATACAAATCGCAGCTTGACCGTATCAATGGACTATATAGTGCCGGCTCTGTGCCGGTGATACAAGTATATCAGCAGCAGGCAGTTGTTTCACAGCAGGAAGTTCAGGTAATACAAGCACGAAATAATTTTCTGAATGCAAAAGCGGATTTGCTTTTTCTCTTGAATGTCCCCCCGGATTCATATAATAGTTACGATGTTTCTATCGCAGGTGTCGATACGACTCTGAGTGGTTTGAAAAGTAAAGAGACTCAGGTGCAGCCGACTCCTTCGCTTGTTAACTCACTGATAGATCAGCGTGAGGATTTTTTATCCCTGCGCGCTTCTATCCTCTCATCTGAAGAAGCGATCGGGATTACACGCGCCGCCTTATTGCCGAGGCTTGGAGCCTCGCTTGGACTCGGCGGTTCCGGACAGAATACGAGCCTTACGGGCATTCAACTCATTCATAACATTAACGGCGGATTAAATCTGAGCATTCCGATTTACGATGCTGCACAGACTCGTTTGCAGATCGATATTCAGGAAGTACAGATTGAAACAAACAAGGTACAATTAGAACAAGCGGAAGAGCAATTCCGCAGCGATGTTGCAAAAGGACAGAATAACGTAATGGCAGCAGAAGAGGCGGTTGCTGCAACAGTCACTGAGCTGCAATCTGCGGAAGAAAGTTTACGCGCTGCAGAAGAGCGATTGAGAGTAGGAGCAGGCATTCAAGTGGACGTCATCATCGCTGAAGCGCAGGTGCAAACTGCACGCACTGATCGTGTCAACGCCGTTTACAATTATCTTCTTGCAACCAAGCAGCTTGAATATCTCTTAGGCAAAACGAATTACTAATATATTCTTTTCCCCATTAGAACAGCACCCTTAATCATATGGACACTGTCATTTCCCCCGCAGCAAAACCCGCAACGACAAAAACCGTCGTTGATAAAATTAAAAAGAAAAAGAAGCGCAACCGGTGGATCTGGATTTCACTCATTGGTTTGCTTGTACTGATCATCGTCATGGTCGTTGTCTCCAGCGGCAAAGAAAAGGCGATCACCGTTCAAACCGAAAAAGTATCGGTGCGAACCATAACGGAAGTGGTGCAGGCGACGGGGAAGATCCAACCGGAAACATCGGTAAAGATTTCGCCGGAAGTACCGGGCGAAATTATTAGTCTTCCATTCAAAGAAGGTGCATTAGTGAAGAAGGGGGATTTGCTTGCCGAGATCAAGCCTACTTTGATCAAAGCGCAATACGACGCTGGCGTTGCTCAAGTCGAGTCAGCGAAAGCGCAAGTGGAGCAAACAAAATCTCAAAAGCTTACGGCCGATCTGAATTTGAAAAGATCGAAGAATTTGCATGAAAAGGCGCTTGCTGCGGATGCCGACCTCGAACAAGCACAGCAGCAATACGACGTTGCAGTTGCGAATTACAATGCTGCAGTATATAATGTCTCTTACGCTCAAAACAATCTGGCTCAATTAGCCGAAAGTGTGCGTAGAACTTCCGTTCTTGCTCCAATGGATGGCTATATCACGCAGCTTATTTCTCAGTTGGGCGAAAAAGTTGTAGGAACAAGTGCCTTTGCCGGAACGGAAATGATGACGGTCAGCGATCTTTCGGTAATGAATGCGATGGTTGATGTTGACGAAAATGATGTTGTCAATGTCAAGCTTGGAGATACGGCGCGTGTCAGCATCGATGCATTCCCGGATAGAGTGTTCGTTGGCGCAGTGATTGAAGTTGCCAACAGTGCAGAACTTAAAGGAACCGGCACGCAGGATCAATCGACGAATTTTCAAGTGAAGATCCGTTTGAGCGGATTCATCACCGGAGAATTACGCCCAGGTATGAGTTGCACGGCAAAGATCGAAACGCAGACGAAAGCAAATATTATGACAGTGCCGATCATGTCGGTTACACGCCGTACTGACCAAAGCAAAAAAACTGCAGACGTCGATCAAACTTCGGAAGTGGGGAAGAAGCAAGCAACAGGCAATGATGAAGATCGCTCGCCGACGATCGTCTTTGTTGTCGACGGAGCAAGAGCAAAATCCGTTCAGGTAAAAACCGGCATTTCAGATAATTCGTATGTTGAAATCATCGAAGGCTTAAAAGGCGGCGAAGAAGTCGTAAAGGGAAATTATAGCGCCGTTTCAAAGGATTTAGACGATAAAAAACTTATCAAAATTGATAACGGTCTCGGGACTGGAACAACTGACGTGAAGAAGAAATAATATTTATGGATCAACACACACCTNNAATCCACGCTGATGAATCTTATCGGATGTCTGGATACTCCCAGCACAGGAAATTATTATTTCAACGGTGCGAACGTTGCAGGTTTGGATGATAACGAACTTGCCGAAATTCGGAATAAAGAGATCGGCTTTGTATTTCAGACATTTAATCTTCTTCCCCGCAGTGATGCATTGCATAATGTCGAACTTCCATTGATCTATGCCGGCGTCAAAAAGGAAGAGCGTTTGGAGCGTGCATACGCTGCTCTTGAATCCGTCGGCCTTGCCGACAGGGCAACACATAAACCAAACGAACTTTCCGGCGGTCAACGCCAGCG
>PLXB01000399.1 GCA_003151215.1 Ignavibacteriota bacterium | reverse complement strand
CCCGTGCGGACTGAATTCAGTTGTAAAATTCGAAGCGGTAAAAAGGATTTTGAGGGGAAATTGGTTCCACTAAGCCATAAAACGTACGCTTAACCGGATTATCGTTTATCTGTAGCTCTGAGTTTCTTACTGCATTCCGGTTGACATCTGTTTCAGCATCGATTGATTATCCCAATACAAACGCTGCTCTACGATCCGTCCGGCTTTCCAATTCGCCACCATACAGAAAGGAATGACGAAATTTTTTCCCGTCGCCGGAATCGGTTTTCCATCCAGTCCTTTCGTTGGTTTTGTTGAGGAACCGGAAAGCATTCCGGTTACGCACGTCCAATCACCGGAGCCGAATTTCGCCTGATGCGATATGATCTTGATATCCGGGATCNNATCGAACATATCTTTTAATTCCTTCATATGGGCGATACTTCCGACGACTGAATTCCCGTCCGGGTCAACCGCTACAACACTATCATTATAGAATTTATAGAGCAGATCAGTATCTTGCTTATTAAAGGCAATAAGATCAAGTGAATCGACTCGCACAAGATTAGCTGCAACCATCTGCGCTTCCGGAATTGCAGCAGAATCCTTCGTTGTCACATTCGTAGAATCGGAACTACCGGTTTTATTTTTCCCGCAGCCGATGAAGAGAAGTATCATGATTGCAACACAGGGAGATAGAATAAGCTGTTTCTTTATCATAATGAGTTAATATTGAAAGTGGAGGGGAGTACTTAATTATACGAAACAAATCTTGATCCCGACTTACTCCATTATTCGTTTTGCTTTCTTCATCGCTTTTTTGGTCTGGCTTACGAAAATTCTGCGGTAAAGAGGCAATAAAAACGAAAGCATCATCGTATTCTTGAACTTGATCGTATTTGTCTGCGTCCAAAGTGTTCCGTCATCCTGTTCTTCATACGTCCAGGAACCGCCTGCAGATTCAATGATCGGCGATTCTATTTCCCGTGCAACGAGCGAAGTCTTATTCGGTTTATCGTCGAGTTTATAGACAAAGGTCATCGTCGTTCTTCCTTTTGTCCGAAGCTTGACGACGCGGTTCGGCTCATGCTCCAACACTTGGGTTTCGAGCACAGCTCTATCCCAATTCATGCGTTTGGCATAATCCTGAGTAAAATCCCAAACGAACTCTCGCGGCTTACCGATCAGTATGGAATGTTTTATGGTAATTTCATTCTTCATAAGCGTGTTCTACCTGAACAAAAGTTAACAACTATAAATTACGTTTTATGCAAAAGAAAGCATTGACGGTCTTTCCTATACTCTGCGCTGCTGCTTTGCTCGTATTTTCTCCGACTTCTTCTGCTGCAACAACCGATCCGCGAATGCTCCTCAAGCGCGTTCAGGAAAAATTGAAGAGTGCGAAATCGATCAGCTATGATATTCATTGCCGGTTTAAATTTTTTGACGAGGATGACACCGATACATTCGATGCGCATGTAGATCTCCTTCGCGAGCCGGAGGATTCGATTAATGGATGTTATCTATTAGTACAATTAGAATCGAACTTCATGAAATACTTCGGAATAAAGTTTTATGATACAAAAAATCTCTACCTCCTTTTCCCGAAAGATTCGAGTATAGAAATCTTTGATATTCGTAAACTCGGATGGAATATTACCCATGGGAATACAGCGGACGAGGTTATTCTCCAATCATTTTTAGATCCATCAAAATTAGATTATGACTCCACGGTTGAAATAACTTATCTTGGCGACTCAATTATTAGAGGCAGTCATATTCTGAATACATTATCGGTAAAAAGGAAAAGTGAAGACGGATATGAGTGGTTCCCTTACTATACCGTCATTGACCCGGCGCTCGATTTTGGAGTTTATAGCCGCGGGATTGTCAAACATCAAGGGAAATATCAATATAAAGAAGCTGCATATTCCAATGTTGAATTCGATAAAGTAGATTCAAATTATTTTAATAATTTTAAGTTACCGGAAGGTTGCAGAGTTTGGCATTACGAACCAAAGAATCCATTAGATCAAAAACCTCTTGTTAATGATATTATTGCACCTGATTTTACTGCAAAAATGTATCCGGATACTACAAAAACGACGAAGCTTTCCAACTACAGGGGAAAAATTGTTGTCTTGGATTTTTGGTATATGGCCTGTCCCCATTGCGTTCAAGCGTTCCCTGCTCTGGAGGAGATCAATAAAAAGTATGCAAATAAAGGCGTTGTAGTACTCGGACTAAATTCTCTTGATTTGCTTATAAAACGAATGCCCAGATTACTAATTTTTTTTACATATAATCCCATAACTTATTCAACTATCTTTCCTGAGAGGAGCGTTGATGAGGAATATCACGTTAATGCGTATCCAACGATGTACATAATCGATAAGAACGGAAAGATCGCGTTTTCTCAGGTTGGATATGCACCAGGAGATGAGACGGTAATTACCGATAAACTCGATGCGATGCTGAAATAAATTTATTTCAGCCTCTCCATACTCTTTATCATTACTTCACCACTTGATATTTCATAATTTGCGTCCCCTGCTCATTTACCTTTTCAGAGCTGAGTAAGCGCAAGTTCACATCGAGTTTCGAATCCACGACGAAATTCCCGCCGCTGCCGAAGATTTTCGGCTCCAAAGTCAGCCATAATTCATCCACTAAATTTTCTTTGAAGAATGACGTTGCAAGATGCGGACCGCCGACGAGCAAAATCTTCTCCTCTCCTTCACTGATGAGCCTCTCGACTATTTTTTTTGGGGTTTCATTGGTGAATTCGATGTTACCCGGAATGACTTTATCTTTATACTTATCAGGATTCACTGTCATGATGATCAGATGATTCTTTGGCGGCGCTTTGAATGGCTCCGCATCGTAGGTGCCACTACCCATTATCACCAGCGAGTTATCATCCCATGCTTTTTTAAAATATGCCTGATCTTCCTTCGATGACCATTTCTGGACGTGCACGTCACCCCATTTTGTTACTTTCCCGTCAAGCGTCGTTACAAAAACTAACGTTATCTTCATTCGCTTTTTTATTTTTATATACTACCTCTTAAGAGATGTTTTAGTTTCTAAGACTTATTTTCCGTATGTTCGCCTACCCTTTTTAGCCTGCATGGAAATATTTTCTATGTTTGCTTCGGATGGTGGAATTGGTTTATCCGGCACGTCTGCCCCAGCACGCGCAGGCCCTGTACCCCGCTTGATCTGTCGTATTCGTAAATGCGTTTCGAACGCCACTGTTGCCGTAGCAAGCCAGACGGTACCGGCGCACCAGCCGGCGATGATATCCGAACTCCAATGAACGCCAAGATAGACGCGCGATAAGCCCACAAGGATAATCACAGTAACAATTGCACCTAAGAAAACTGATTTCAGCTTCCAGGTGAATTTTCGTCTGAGAAGGATATAGGCCACTGCGCCAAGAATAATGAATGATCCCATTGCATGACCGCTCGGAAACGAGTTACCCTGTGCAACGGCAATAGCCGTTATAATATCAGGACGGGCGCGGGCATAAAGCAATTTCAATCCGACATTCAGGAATAGACCTCCTAAGGATGTTACTACCATATAGATCGCAGAAGCACGTTCTTTTCGAATAAGCAGTACGGTAATAACAACAGCAAGAAGCCCCATGCCAATAGGTCCTCCGACATCGGACATTGCTTTGAACAGAATCGTCAGACCGTGAAACCGCTCCGTTTGAAACCAAGTGTTCACTGCCTGATCTATGTGAAATACTTCTGAGCCGGTCAGCCGGAAACTTTGACCAAGATCGCCGAATAATTTTCCGGCACCAAAAGCTGCAAAACCTCCGATCACGAGGATCACGATCATCGGTAAATAGAGAAGAATGACGCTCATGTGGGGATTCTGATCAGACCAATTCCTTAAACCGCTTCGAACGATTAAGACGGAAGCGCGTTGCGCACCGAACTTCATACCGCGCCAAAGTCCAGGAAATGCAAAATAAAATATTATCCAAAATAGAAAGAAAAGAACCACGGGAAGTAAGAATGGAATTAAGGGATTCGAGACGTTATTCATTGCCCTGCTGATTCAATTCCTTTTCTTCAAGCTTGCTTGCCAATGTTTCTTCCTTGATTTCCATACGAATATGAGAGTACAGAGTCATATAGACATTCGCTACCCAGACGATGGAAAATCCCGAGATCAGATATCCACGCCAATCATCGAAAAGCATTTTGAAACCGGAGATGCAAAGTATAAAGATCGTAATGTAATGGCTGAAACAGTATTCGCACGTCAATAGATAGAAAAATTTTCGCACTATCAATTGTTTGCTTTTCTGCGAACGCATGATNNACAGGAAATGCAGGCAACAGGAATGGCTAATAGGAACAACCATAAGATCTGCGTCAGGAGCATAAAAGTAATATTATAAAATTAAGCTGGTTAAGCCGTTTAGCAAATTTACAATGTTCTTAAGCATATGGAGTTACAGAATTCAGGGAAAGAGTTACACGTTCTTCACTTTTTTTTTGAAGGCGTTTTCTTCGATGCTTTCGCCTTCTTATTGAAACCAAGTGACAAATCGATCCAGTAATCGAAGTCTTTTTTACTTTTTATCCCTTCCTCGCTGACCTTGATCCAGCCTGCCATCGGTTTGTCCTTCATAATCACCTGTCGCGAATTCTTTCTCTTCAGTGCTTCATCCTGTTTATCCGGATCGATCCGGCACATGAGTTCATCTCCGCTTACGGTTACACACATTTTGCCGTTCACCATAAACGTCACGCCGCGGAACATTTTCTTTTCTTCAACATCACCTAAATCAACAAGCGCTTCTCTGATGCGGTCAGCAAGTTTTTCGTTGTATGGCATAGTAGTTAAATATTTGATCCCGATTATCACTCATAAAGTCTCAGCTTATTTTCCAAAGACGTTATTTCATGTTGTAAATTCTCGATGCGTTCTAAGAGATTAGTGATGGCTTCGATGCCGGCAACATTGATATCCAGTTCTTCATGCAATCGCATAAATTTTTCAAGGCGCTGAAGTTCGATAATATCAATGTAGATGTGTTGTTCTACGGTAACGGTCTTAATGAGCCCTTGCTCTTCAAGAGTGAGAAGAAATGCAGTATCTATGCCAAGTTTTGTGGAATATTCCGAGAGCAATATTAACGAAGGTCCGTTCATTAGTGCGTTCCTCCTTCTGAAAGTTTTGATAGTTCTTCAAATAGCTGTTTTTCTTTTGCCGTGATGCTTGTTGGTATCTTCACGGAATACTTTACATAGAGATCGCCGAATGCTCCGTCTTTTTTGTAAATTGGCATTCCCATTCCCTTAAGTTTTACTTCAGCTCCGTTCTGCGTTTGAGGTTTTACTTTCAGCTTGACTTTTCCGTTCAGCGTTTCGAGCATTATTTCACCGCCAAGCACAGTAGTGTAAAGATCAATACCAAGAGTCGTATAAAGATCACTTCCCGACCGCTTGAACGTTGCATCGTTCTCGACGACGATCGTGATATAAAGATCGCCATTAGGTCCGCCGTTCACGCCTGCTCCCCCCTGTCCCAGCAGAACAAGCTTTTGCGCATTTTCTATTCCTGCCGGAACGGTGATCTTCAGCGTCTTGCCGTTCACGGTAACGGTATGCTGATGGGTATAGTAGACATCGGCAAGTTTTAATTGCAGTTCGGCATTATAATCCTGCCCTCGGAATTTCGTCTGCCCCATGCTCTGTGAGAAATCCTGAGAAAAGCCGCCGCCGAACATCGAAGAGAAAAAGTCAGAAAAATCTCCGCCATCGGAAGTAAACCTGTTTGAAGTAAATCCGCCGCCCGTATCCTGCCGTGATCCCCGATCTTGCGAGGAGCGGGCTTTTTCGAACTCATCGGCATGTTTCCAATCCTTTCCGTACTGATCGTATTTTTTTCTCTTCTCGGGATCGCTCAGCACTTCATGCGCTTCGTTGATCTGCTGAAAAGTCTGCTTCGCAGATACATCATTCGGATTCAAATCCGGATGATGCTTGCGGGCAAGTTTGCGGTAGGCTTTCTTGATGTCTTCGGTGGAAGCATCTTTAGGAACACCAAGGGTTTTATAGTAGTCGATGAATTCCATGCTTTTTTACCCTTTCGGGACTTCCAGAGGTCTTTCTCTGTGCAGCAACATCCAGTCACCGTTTTCACTTAATGCTTCTTTACCGAGTTCGATAATAAAATCATCCGCCTCCCGGCGCTTGCCTTCGGTCATGAGTTTACAAAGCCAGTCGTTGGCATGATGGAAAAGCTCACCCATGCGTTCGTATTGTTTTATATGTCCGACAAGTGCATTTCGTTCAATATATCCGCCGAGTAATGCAGCAACAAGAGGCGCAAGACCGATGGAAACAGTGAGTAAATGCCGGGGTTCGGCTGAAAGTTGAAGCGCAGCAAGAGCAATCCCGAGCGTAAAGAAAAAATTGATGAGTACTTCAAGCTTATACAGCTTCTTATGATCGCGCTGCATTGCGCGCGGAAAATATTTTGCCTGGTCTTCTACCCAATGCTTAAGCAAAAGCTCCAGACGCTCGTAGCGGCTTTCTTTACTATGACGATTCGATGAAAGCATTTCGTCATCGGATGGGATCGCAATGGTGCGCAGCGCATAGCGTATCCAGTCAAGTTCGCTTTTTTGCTTGCGAAGATAGTAATCGCCGGCGGAATCGCGAATGCCCGCATACTGCCAGAAGAACTGCACGCGCAAGNNGGGTACCAGATGAATGCCAGAAGGAGGGAGCTGAGATACCCCGTAAGCACAATAGTATTATCGAAGACATGGGCATAGATATCAAAAAAGAAAGCCGCGGCAAAAACGCAGCTGAAGATACCGATGAATGTACGATAGGTGAATCGCTGGAAATAGGTAGCCAGCACGTCGGCAGAAGTATAATAATTGCGCGTTGTCCTGAGCGCATCGGAAAGGGAATCTTCGTGTTCGGCCGGAAAAAGATATTCGGCGGATTTTTTTTCCTTAGAATCCAATTCTTTTTCGTAACCGGTAATATCTTCGTTGAAGGCATTGATACGCTGGTAGATCTTTTCAAAAAATTCTTCCGCACGGGCTTCATCGTGATGTCCGCGCGGAAAATATTTTTTTACCGTCAGCGGTTCACCGATCACCGTAGGACTATCCTTCCGTCGCGCAACGATATGATAGACAGGTCCCGTCTCAACAGGATCGAGCGGGCTTTGCGGCGGACCGAACATTTCCGGAATGCCTTGTAATTTATAATTTACGACCATCGACGTTCCGCCAAGAAGTTCGATCGGTACTCCATCCCATACGGCAATGAGTATCTGGCTATATCTGGCAAGATACGCTCCGACCTGCGCATACTGTAAGTTGCGGTCATACCCCGGTTCGCGAATGCTTTCCTCAGTAACTCCTTCGACAAGCGGCAGCGAAAACCACCTGCTTGATTTATTCAATAATTCCAGAAATTCCTGCTTCGATTCATCGGAAGGAAAATCAGTTTGATATATTTCCGGTTTCATCGGGAGCGGCACGATAAAAGGAATTCCGAGTTCAATTGCAATATGCGCGCCAAACCTATCAGCGCCTTCGGCAAGCGATGTCAGCAAGACAATAGGAGTCGAAGAGTATTTTGTCCGTAACGTCCGGTATATCTCGCTTACGCGTTGCTTGATCCTTGAAACATCTTCTCCCGGAAATGCCCGATGCCCCGTAAAGCCGACAACGAGCGGAAGCAAACCGGGCGTAAATGCAGACGGAATGTTTTGATATGCCATACGGGGATCAAAAATAAAATAATCAATAAAACCCTATCTTAATCAAGATTCAAAAATCTCTCCACTTCATCGACATTCTTCGGGCTTCCGACGACAAGTGGTGTGCGCTGATGCAAGTTCTCCGGAATAATTTCAAGTAATCGCTTCCCTTGCCCATCTGTTGCTTTGCCGCCTGCTTGTTCGATCACAAATGACATAGGGTTTGCTTCATAGAGCAGCCGAAGCTTGCCCTTATGACTCTTTACATCGGCAGGATAAAGAAATACGCCGCCATATAAAAGTGTACGGTGAACATCGGCTACCATCGAGCCGATATACCGTAGGCTATATGCTTTTTTGTTTTCCTCGGGAATATCTTTTTTGCACCAGTCAATATATTTTTTCATTCTCTCAGACCATTTATTATAATTCCCTTCATTGACCGAATAAATTCCATTATGCTCAGGGATGCGGATATTATCATGTGATAAGAGAAATTCGCCGACCGATGGATCGAGTGTAAAACCAAAGACCCCTCTTCCGGCTGTATATACGAGCATCGTCGAGGGACCGTAGATTGTGTATCCGGCAGCGACTTGTTTATATCCCGGCTGAAAGAAATCTTCCTTCGTGCCGTCAGTTCCATCCGGTGTTACCCGCCGAAGGACTGAGAAAATTGTGCCGATGGAAACATTCACGTCGATATTTGAAGAGCCATCCAGCGGATCGAATAGAAGAACATACTTTCCTTTCGGATAGTGATGAGGTATTGAAAGGATTTCTTCATTTTCCTCAGATGCCATTCCGCACAGGTGCCCTCCATGATCCATTGCACGGAAGATGACGCCATTTGCGAATTCATCGAGCTTCTGAACGACTTCACCTTGAATATTTGTCATCTCCGTTGAGCCGATAATATCGACTAAGCCTGCGCGTGAAACATCCCGATTAATAATTTTTATTGCAAGGGTAAGATCGCGAAGCATCGCAGAGAAATCTCCGGTAGCACCATTGCTGGAACGCTCCTGCTCAATGATATGCCGCTCAATAGTGATAACTTTATTCAACATTCTATTTTGTTCCTGTATGTCCAAACCCTCCGGTCGATCTTTTTGACTCTGCCAAATCCTTGACTAATTCAAGCTCTACTCGCTCAAAACTCGAAATAATTAACTGCGCGATCCTCTCCCCTCTCTCGAAGTGAACGATTTCTTTTCCGTGATTGATCAGGAGCACTTTTACTTCGCCCCGGTAATCGGAGTCGATCGTGCCGGGACTATTGAGACATGCAATTCCATGTTTGAGTGCCAGGCCGCTTCGCGGACGAATCTGCCCTTCGAATCCTTCGGGAATTTCAATAGCAAGACCGGTCGGAATCAGTTTATATTCTCCCGGCAGCAACATTACATTCTCCGATGCCCGCAGATCAAGACCCGATGAATGCTCTGTCGCATAGGATGGCAATGCAATATCGCCGGTAGATTCAGTTAAACGCTTTACAAAAAGTTTGGACATATAAATTTTTGAGTGTTTATGTCATTCTTCACTACGCAAATTACCACATTCGCAATGATTAACCCCATTCACAATGACATATTAACGACTTATTTTACTACGAAATTACGGAAATAAAAGAAACAGAGCGGTAGAAGGTTGCCGCCCTGTCAATAGTATGAGTCTTTTGTTGATAGAAGCTCGTAAAGATCGTAATAAATACCGGGTCCGAAGCGATCATCGTTTTTGCTCGGCAGCTATATTACCCCACATAACTATAGCAGCGTTACACTCTGAGATCCGGAGCCGGATTTATATTGATCTGCAAAAACAGATTATGACCGGCACAAGAAAATCTGTCGGATTTCAAAACGAGTCCCTCCGGGCCCGGCAATCTTCATGTATTTTTCACTCCCGGCAGGGCTTCGTATGCATCATGCCGGGAGTTTCACATACCTTACATAGAAAGAACGTCCCTCCACTTGCCGATGTGACAAATACATGTAACTTTTCTGCGGAAATTTCATTTATATTTAAACCTTATTCCCCGTCAAGGAATCGTACTTAAAATCAACAACGTATTTCTTCATCATACATCAAGTACCATTATGGATAGAAGGAAATTTCTCATTGGCTCCGGAGCGACTCTTGCCGCTGCCGCAGGGCTATCGAAAGCAGAGAATGCTTTCGCAGAAAACCATAACAGTATCCCCGGTTACAATATCGGCAATCCCGATTCGAATCCGCAGCCGCTTGCAAATCCATATAATGACCTGACGCCTTATACTGGCGCATGGACGGATCAGACGCTCCGCCACCTTTTGCGCCGGGCCATGTTAGGGGTGCCTTTG
>PLXB01000166.1 GCA_003151215.1 Ignavibacteriota bacterium | reverse complement strand
AATGCGCGATGTCAGCAGATGCTGCACAAGCATCTCCTCGACTGCGGCATCGGCAAGGTTCGGATTGATCGAGGCGCGGCAAAGCTCCGCGAATGATTGAAACGCTGTTCTAAAATGGGTATTCGATTTCTTCTCCTCTTCGATCATTGCGACGACTTTTCGCGCCGATTCCGGAATGCGCTCCTTGAACTGGTTGACTATCTGCTCCCAATCTGCTTGCTCTTCCGCGCGATAGGAAAGGAGATCGGTGACGCATGCTGCCAGACGCTCTGGTTGGGTAAGATCGTATTCGTCGGCTGGGTTGCCGTCCTGAATGAGAATGGCGAGCTTCGNNCTTCGGTGCCTGGAAAAGAATATTACTTTTCGGGCAACCCGCTCGGAATTTCTTGTCTATTTCTTTTCGAAGATCGTCAGCAGTGTCTTTCGCTTCCCAATATCCGACAGGCTGCGACCAGCTATCGACAATTGCGCCATCGATCGAACCGGCGTTACCATTCGCCAATGTAATTCCATATTCCGCAATGAACGACCACTTGAGTTTGTATGCATAGGTCGTCAGAATTTCCTGAAACGCAGCACGGACAGAAGTTTCCTTATGGGCGTCGTGCTTCTCGAAGTCTTTCAAGGCTTCATAATATTGCCGGATCGGTTTATGGGACGCTTTGATATCGAGCAGTGGCATGAGAAATTTAGACAGTGCGATGGAAGGTAAAACCTTAATAGATGCAATTAAGCGCCCATGTAAATTCTTTTGAGGAGTTGAGATGTTCTTAGCGACTCTCTTCATGTGACTTAATTTTTACTATGGACTCTATAGCATCAATTTATGGAGGGGTGCTTTAGCGGGCACCTTTTGCAATGGCAGCTATATATTAAGCTCACCAGAGGATTCAGTTCTGAATTACTACTTACGTTTTTAGTTGTCGAAACATTGACATGGGCCTTAAGAAAGCGACCGTTAATTTAGAGGGCTTTTGCTATAATATGTAACTTTACCGTCAGAGATCTTTACGAGCCAACTATTTTCAAGATCATTGAACTCATAAACGTTACCGAGACTCGTTTCCGTCTTACGCGGCTTCGTATAATATGGCTGCGCTATGATGTGGCTGAACGCCTCTTCGGGTAAGCCTTCGACAATCTTTCCGCGCTGATACGCCTCTAAGATTTTACCTTCGAGTTGATATTCTTTCGCCGGGTCTTTAGAAGAGAAGTACCATTCCTGCTGAATTGAGAAATGCTCATTTGAGCCATCGTCGTCGGCCCATATTACATTCGCCTCACTACCATGAGTAGCAACTGTATCGTGCGAATTTTTTAGAATCAATACGTAGGTATATTCTAAGGGCTCTATTCGATTCCCTGAAACGCGAACGCCTATCAGTCTCAAGAAAGAACCAAGCGGCACAATGCGATGTGAGCTGTCACTGTGTCGAAAGGCCTGAGGGGTAATGAGATACCCCTCAGTGCCGATTCTCTTCGATGCAAGGGTAAGTTCGCTATCAACTGGAATGTCGGGAGAGCGGAACGCTTGCGCATGGAGAGAAGATGCCGCGAAAAGGATTGAAAATAGAATTATTGTTTTCATGGACACAAGAATACGCACTTTTTGATTGTTGCCTTGTTAAAAAGAAAACCCGGTACTCACATAATCAGTGACGAGCACCGGGCTTTTATATCGAACAAAAATCAATTATGGAAAACAGCATACTTTTCAAATTCTATTCAGACGCGGAAGCGCAAACTCTCGTTGAAGAAGTTACAGCTCCAATAACTATTAGTGGCTCTGTGCCGGAAATGAACGACATAATTTCGCATAGCGATATTGACTATAAAGTTCAGGAGATTAAGCCGGAAGTCAAGAAAGACACTTCTACCGGAATAGGCTTCACCGTCTATCACGTCAAGTCGATGAATTTAAAATCGCTTAAGGAACATTCGGCTGAACGTGCGGCTGTATTAAGCCGAAAGATACGGGCGAAGTATCGCTCTTAAACTGCCCCTCATATTCATCTATCTCTTGTTTATCGTTATCGGTTAAATCAGTGAGCTTTTCCACTCGCATCGTTCCATCGCGCCGTTTCCAAAATCTGCCTTTGTTTTTATCATTAGGAATCATTTGAGTAGTAATTATGTGAGTTAATTGCTACCCAGCAACACAACAGAAATTCGAAAGACCCGCGCCCTGAGAAGTAGCGGGTCTTTCGAATTTTTAGAACAGACTCAACTGCCCTTCCGTTTCTTTGTTGGTTTCTTCCGTACCCGCTTCGGGTCGTATCTGAAAACGATTTTTGCAGCGTTCTCGAACTTCACGTATTCGGCCGATTTCTCGCTGCCGCTTTGCCCTGAGTTCTCTACTTCGTTTTGCTCTCTTGGCTTTGCCATCATTGATTAGCCCCGGTCAATTCGGCATAGGTCAGTCTCTTTCCGAAGAGTTGAGAAGCGGCCTGAATGAATCGCCCGGAGTCATTATCCTTCCTGTTATTGTAACGGAAACCCTGTTCGTCTAAATAACGATCTAAGTGGAAGGGTTCAACGTGAATGTATGGACCCTTCAATGCTCGCTTCACCCACGACCAATAATTCTCAATGGTGTTGGTGTGAGCTTCACCGCGAACGTATTCCTCTTTCGAGTGATTCACAACGTCGTGTTCATAAACTACGCCTAATCCCTTGTAGGAAGTAGCTTCATCCGTGAAGAGCTTCGAACCGATCTTAACGGCGCTGAGAACCTGATTCTGAACCGTCGGTGCTCCTAAGCTATCAATGACTTTCGCTGTAACTTTTCCACCGCGTTCAACCGCGCCGAACACTATGGTCTTACCCGAACCTCCCTGAAAATCCTTCTTCTTGTTCGCGTGACGATTCTTTTCAAGTCCGCCAATGAATGACTCATCGGCCTCTACACTACCCGAGAGCTTCACCGCTGAACCGTCAGCAATCGCCTCACGAATCCTATGACAAACATGCCACGCGCTCTTCTGAGTGATATTCAGGGCACGTGCCATTTCACAGGAAGAGATTCCATTCTTGCAATTTACGACCATCCAAATAGCAGGAACCCACGTCGTTATCGGAAGCGGTGAATTTTGCATAACAGTCCCGGATTTAATTGAGAACTGCTTTTTGCAGTCGCGGCATTTGAAAACAGGCCGTGTACGAAGTCCGTACACGGCGGTTGAACCGCACCCGACACAGCACTTTTCCCCGCCGTTCCAGTAGAGGTTCGAAAGGAATTCCACGCACACAGCTTCTGATGAGTAATAAAGAATCGCTTCCTGTAATGATTTTGGGTCTTTGAGTTGTGTCATAATGTTCGGTTGCTTCGTTTTCATATAAGTAAACGAATATCCCGGTGAGAAGTTTCCANNAACAGCAAGAATTAGCCGATTCAGCAGGAATGTCTAAATCCTATCTCAGCCGAATAATACACGGTACGATTAACCCAACGCTCGAAACGATTGAGCAATTAGAGGATGCTCTAAAGACACCGATCTTGCAATGCCCGAAGTAAAAGAAACCGATCACATGGGTAGCCCGNNGGCTATTTCTCGTTAAATTTTGCGCGGTTCGAGGATACGCTATATCAGTTTTTCCGGATACTTTCCGGTACAACGGACGAAGCGGCAAGAATTATTTTTGCCTATACAAAGTCTGGCGCAATCGCAAATTTTCTTCCTGCTCTCGTTGCCCTGACGGATTTGCCGAAGGAAGTAAAGCGACATCTCGGAGATATTATCAGTAATTTTCAAGCTATCGCTGAAATGAGAAACGATCTATCACATCAGCTTAATTATGTTGATAGTGAAACGGCAAGTAAGTTTCATTCTGTGGATGCAAGGCGCAAAAAGCGTTTGAACGCAGAATATGGCATAGAAATGTTACGCACGGCACAAGGAGATTTACAACAGATGGGGGCGGAAATTTCTAATATTATTACATGGCTACCTAAAAGCGTTACGGGTCGCAATCCACATCCTTATGAGCCGAATCTTCTAGCTCATTCATCATTGCGATATAAACAGATTCGGCAACGT
>PLXB01000116.1 GCA_003151215.1 Ignavibacteriota bacterium | reverse complement strand
GATCGTAATGCCACGCTCCTGCTCCAGATCCATATCGTCTAAGACCTGATTATACTCCATCTCGCGCGCAGCAATAGTATGCGTTTCAAGCAGCAACTTGTCGGCAAGAGTGGACTTCCCGTGGTCGATATGGGCAATAATGCAGAAATTCCTGATATGCGAAAGCGTCATGAACTGGTTTTAGGCGATTGCGCCTTTTTTAAATAGCTTGATAGAACACGGAGGAGGAGGAAAATGCTCCGAGAGGGCTATTTAACCCTCACGAATGACTGAATCGCGGAACCGAATTGTGAAGTAATTTTGGCATTATAAACACCTTCGGAAAGATTTTGAATTGGGATTTCAATCCGCGAAAATCCTGCAAGCAGATCCTTTTTATACACTTCCCTACCAAGCACATCGAAGATAGCGAGAGTTTGATTACCTTCAACTGGGTTGGTGAAAAAACACACGACCACATTTCCTGATGAAGGATTCGGACGAATGGAGAATGACTGCAAAGGTATTTCAGCAGAATTTATACCATTTACGATGGCTGGAGTTCCAATGCCATGCAATAATGAATATTTCTTTCCGGTCATTGTGTAAGCAGTATCTATATCTGTAGTCCAATCGATCCTTGCTGAATGAAGTCCGACGGATTTCGGATGAAAATATATTTTCAGTCTTATTGATCCCGAAGGCGAAATTATTTCAGGAAGTTCATTGGCGGATCCATTCTCCATTGAAAAATTTATGGTATCCGAAAGAATCCAAGAATTCGAAAGATTATAGGGCAAGTTACCAGTATTATTGATATCTAACCATTCCCAATCTGAAGAGTCAATTCCGACTGAATGAAAATCTATATCTGTTGCGGAGATAGAAGGCGATGCACCAAAACCGGATACAAACATTCCTGAAGAAAAACAGTCACTCTGAATAAGCAGAGAATCGCCGGAAATACCCGCCATCACTGCATGATAGCAAACTCCGACTTTCAATGTATCACCAGCTTTCAATAATGTTGGAAGCTGTGGAATAATTGATGTGATCGTAAACGCTCCATCATGCTTCGCCATGTTTGCACTTACAACTTTGAAATCTTTGGTGCCGGAAGCATGACTATTGATATAAACCACTATCGAACAACGCTGTTCTCCCATTTTAGAAACTGGGAAGATAAGAGAATCGGCTCGAAGCGGCAATTCCGGAAGTGTAGAACGCCTTATGTGTAGAGACTTATAAAAAAGCTCTACCATAGAATGAAACCCATTCCTATTAACAATATAAAGTGGTACATACGCAGAATCAAATGGGTTGGAAACGAGAACATCAAAGCAAACCGCTGTGTCTGTTCCGGTAAATATAACTTCGCCGGATTGGTTCGGATCGGAAAGATAATCGAAATGTACATTCTGATAGACCTTCCCAGGTTGTCCGTAGATATCGCCATTTGGATCATCAATGAGTGTCGCGCTTGCGAGTCCTACTGAATCATGAACGCAAATATGCCAGGAAGCGCAAAACGTATCGATAGTTACATGAATTGAATCATTGGAGGGAACGGTTAGCACCACTCTTGGTAACCCATCAGAGGTTCTTTGGGCGAAACCTACTCCGGTATTGATCCCGGAAATAAGTGTTAAAATGAGCAATATCTGTAACTGTTTGAACATTGGTGATATTATCCTTTATACAAAAGACAACTGAAAGCCGAAAAGGTTACAAACTATTTTCAATTAGCTCTCTTTTCATACTTCTACTCTCTCGATCTCCACGCCCAGCCCTCTTAGTTTTTGCTCGATATGTTCATAGCCGCGGAGGACGTGATGAATACCGGTGATCGTGCTTTCGCCTTCCGCTAAGGCAGCGGCGATGAGATAGACGAAGCCTGCGCGGAGATCGGGAATATTAATATTCGCGCCGCGCAGTTTTGAGGGACCGAAGATCACTGCCGAATGCGGATTGGAAAGCGTCGTGAAGCGGCATTCCGATCCGCCGAGACAGGAATTATAAAGCTCGATATGCGCGCCCATTTTTTGAAGTTCTTTCACGTAACCGAACCGGTTTTCATAGACTGTTTCATGCACGACGGAAAGTCCTTCAGCCTGCGTCATCATCAGGACCCAGGGCTGCTGCCAATCGGTCATGAAGCCGGGGTGAACATCGGTTTCGATTGCCGTTGCCTTTAGCTTGCCTTTATAATAGAAGCGAATGCCGCCATCGAGAATATCAAAATCACCTCCGGCGCGGCGCATGTTATTGAGGAATGTCAGCATTGCCGATTGATCAGCATCTTCAATAAAAACATCGCCCTTCGATGCAACTGCTGCACAGGCAAATGACGCAGCTTCTATGCGATCGGGCATGATATGATGCTCGGCTCCGTGAAGAGATTTTACGCCTTCGATCACGATGCGCCTATTCGTATCGATGGAAATGATCGCGCCCATCTTCTGCAGATACTTCACAAGCTCAATGATCTCCGGCTCGACTGCGGCATTTTCGATGATCGTTGTTCCATTTGCAAGTGTAGCTGCAATGATAATATTCTCCGTTGCTCCGACGCTTGGAAAAGGAAGTTCGATCACGGCGCCGCAAAGTTCATTGGCTTCACAATGATAGTAATGATCTTTCAACTCAATATGCGCTCCCATTTTCTTTAGCGCATTGATATGAAAATTCACAGGACGCGCGCCGATCTTATCACCGCCGGGAATCGGCACGTTCGCCTTACCGGCACGGTGAAGAAGCGGACCGATAAGAAGAATCGGAATGCGATTCAGCCCGGAAAAATGCTCCGGGACTTGTGAAGTAGAAAATTTCGGAGTATGTACCATCATGGTACCATCTTCACTTTCTCTGACCGTTGCTCCAACCGACTGTACAATGCTTGAAGTAATTTCCGTTTCGCCTAACCGAAACGGCGCGTTAGTAAATACGCTTTCAGATTCCGAAAGCGTCGATGCGACCATCAGTTTTGAGATAAGGTTCTTCGTGCCGCTAACCCGCACTTTTCCGTGCAGCGGCTTTCCACCTTTAATGCGAAATGCTTCCATGTAATGAATTTCTCTTAAATAGTGGGGTGGACTTCAGTCTGCCCGAACGGACTAAAGTCGGTCCCACTGTTTTTTTATCTTATCGTTGTTAGTTCTTTCGTCGTCTTCTTTCCTATATCATAGAGATAAAGCTTTGTCGCATTCCCATCTATATTCGCATAGAGAACGGATGCTTCTTTCGGCCCTATGATGAGATCGAATGCACCGACAGGAAGTTCTAAAAAAGGCTGAATTATTCTCTCCTTATCCCCGGAAATAACATGTATAAATTTTCCTTTTAATGAAAGATTTGCATTATCAATTGCCTTTCCATCCCCCAAGTGCACAAAATTGACAGCATCCGAATTTGAGATGTTGTGAAAAGTTAAATTTCCGACATTATCAATCAAGTAAAAACCCTCATTCATTGGACTATAAAACACAGTTTTAACATCAGCTGCAGTCATGTCGACACCAATTTCTTGTTTATTGGTTGTTTCAATATCATAATTAAATATTTTTCTTGTCTTTGGATCGCGAAGTAACAAATGAGTCTGATCGTGGCTCCAGCACAGCGTTTCATAATCTTTATCATTGGCGAATGCAAGTTCGATGATATATTGCTGGGTATCGTAACGGTAAGTATCGGTATGAGTGTTCGGCCCGCGATCGGAAAGATAGTACACATACCTTCCGTTATCAGCCATACCTAATATTTTCTTATTCGAACTGGCATCTTTTGAAGTAAAATCAACAGGCTCGTCATTTGTTAAAACATTGACGCGATAAAGATGAATATCATCGCCTTTCGTCGTTGCAGCACGAGCATAAACAACGGCAGGTTTTCCGAACAGAACGATACCGCTTACGACCGGACGCTCATTAAAATTCGTAACCGGAGATACGGTATTCGTTTTTAACTCGATCTTATAAATATTATCAACACCGGCATCATTCTTCTTGATAAAGAATGCCCATTTCTCATCGGTAGATAAGCCGAGCGTGATATTATGCGTTTTATGCCATACGCCCCAATATTGAGCATGCAGGGAACCGGAAGAGCAGAAAAAAAAGAAGGCAAGGAAAAAAAGAAAAATACTTTTTTGTTTCATCATGATCAAAGATAATAAACGGACTGCAGAACAGGGTCTGTTCTGCAGTCCGGGAAATTATTATTTCAAATTATAATCAATAAGGAAACGGTGGATGCCTCCATTCAAACTCGTACCTGAAAAATTACCTTTCGTCGTGATATCAAAATGCGTCGGAAATCCGAGTGCGGGAGCAAAAGCAGTATTACCGGAGGCAAGAGTATGAACCTTAAGAGTTATCGCATATGCATCGGCATTAAGCAATGTTTTCGAAGCGTTCAGCGAATGAGTACCGATCATCTCAGTCTCCGTGCCTGTGCCGGAAGCAGAACCGGTGACCTGAATCGTATCGATAAAGAAAAATGTGCTGAAGGGCGTTATCGGAATCGTCCCTTGCGATTGTGAAGGCAGAGTCACCCATTCCTGCCCTACGACAAGGCTTCCGATACCAAACGTTGTATAATTACTAAAATCGCCGTTACTCTCATAATGAAGCAAGATCGTATCGCTCGTGCTGGTGAATTTGAATATATTCGTTTTTCCGCCGATCGAGAAATTCGTATCGGTAAGCGTATAGACGATCACAGACCCTGAACTGGGAACGGGATTAAGACTGGTATCCCGTGTATAAGAGCTATCGGTAAAGGTACTGCCCAGCTTCGGATGAATGGTGCTCGAACCGGTCGTATTATTATTGTTCGAACTTGGAGTAGTAGAACTGCTGCATGAGGCAAAGGAGATCGCAAAAAAAACTGCGATCAGTATTCCAGGTATTTCATTCTTGATGTTTTTTCTGAGTTTCATATTTGCATGACATTAGGTGAATAAAAAATGTATATTGCCGGTACAATAAAACCAACATAACACACTTCCGTTATTATTTCAAATCATAATCGATCAGAATACGATGAACTCCGCCACCGAGATTCACACCCCCGAAATTTCCTGAAGTGGAGACATCATACGTGGCAAGAAAATCTAAAGCCGAAGCGAAGAAAATCGTGACCGTCTCCGAGCTATGCGTTTTCAACTTCACCGCATAGGCATCGGCGCTCATCACTGCTTTTCCAAGAGGAAGCGACTCCTTACCGATAAACAAGGTCCCAATGCCCTTACCTTTTGTCGTCGAACCGGTTATCTGGATAGTATCCGCCAGAACCGGAGAACTAAACGGTGTTATTGGAATTGGGCCCTGTGTTTGGACTGGAAGTGTTACCCATTCCGATCCGACCGAAAAACTTCCGAGTCCGAAACGGGTATAATTACTGACATCTCCGCTGGCTTCATAGTGCAGATAGAGCGTATCAACCGGGCTTGTAAACTCGTAAACATTTGATTTTCCCCCGATCGAAAAATTCGTATCGACAAGTGTATAAACAATCTTCGTTCCACTGCCGGCAATAATGTTGAGGCTGCTATCCTTTGAATACGCGCTATCGGTAAAGCTCGTACCTATTTGGGGATGAGCTCCGGCCGCAAGAGTAGAAGTATCGTTAACAGGCGTCTTCTTCGCTTTAGGACTCGTGGAAATGCTGCAAGATGTTATCAAGAAAGCAAAGGAAACTGCAATGAGTATCCCGAATATTTCGGTATTGATATTTTTCCTGTGGTTCATATTTCGATTGACAAAAGGTGATGAAAAAAATATACATTGTCAAGTCGAAACAATATATACAATTGAGTGGATTTAAGAAACACTCTTTGAACTGCTAAAATTGCTATATTTATTAAGGAGTGAACGCGAGTCATCCCTGCAAAGTTATACGATTTCTTCTATGAAGACAAAAAAAGTATACATCGAGACCTATGGCTGCCAGATGAACGTGGCGGATACGGAAGTCGTACTCTCCGTCCTGGATAAGGCCGGATATACACCGACGACCATTCTGGACGATGCCGATCTGGCATTCATGAATACCTGCGCCATCCGCGAGAATGCTGAGGAAAAGGTCTGGAACCGCCTCAATCACTGGAAAGGTCTCAAGCGCCGTAAACCCGAAATGGTGATGGGTTTGCTTGGCTGCATGGCAGAACATCTGCGCAAAGATCTTTTACAAAGTAAGGATAATATCATCGATCTTGTCGTCGGCCCCGATGAATACCGAAAACTCCCGGCTCTGGTGGAAGCGACGCGGGATTCCGGTGAAAGCGGAATTGCCGTAAAACTTTCTCGTACCGAAACCTATGACGATATCCTTCCCTTCCGCGCCGAAGGCATCAGCGCATTTATTTCCGTGATGCGCGGCTGTGATAAATTTTGTACGTTCTGCGTCGTGCCGTTCACTCGCGGTCGTGAGCGTTCTCGTATATTGAGTTCAATTGTCGATGAATGCAAGCAACTTGAGCAGCAGGGATTCAAAGAGATCACACTTCTTGGGCAGAATGTAAATTCCTATGAAGATGAAGGAAAAGATTTTTCCGATCTGCTTGCCGCTTGTGCTCGTGCTGTTCCAAAAGTCCGTCTTCGTTACACAACAAGCCATCCGCAGGATTTCGATCAAAAGCTGACCGAAACGATGGCAAGCCATGATAATATCTGCAAGTATATTCATCTTCCATTACAATCAGGCTCCGACCGCATCCTGAAGCTGATGAACCGCACTTATACGCGCACTCATTATATGAGCATTATCGAGATGATCAAGAAGGCAATGCCGGGTGCTGCGCTTTCGACCGATATTATCGTAGGCTTCTGTACTGAGACGTTAGAAGATCATCTGCAAACGATGGACGTCATTCGGGAAGTGGAGTACGAAGGCGCGTATATGTTCAATTACTCGCCGCGTCCAAATACGAAGGCTTTCGATACGATGCCTGATGATGTGTCACTTGAAGAAAAAACGCGGCGGCTGAATCAGATCATCGTTCTCCAAAATAAAATTGCCGAACAAAAGAATCTGATGGAGACGGGATGTGAGCATACCGTTCTCGTCGAAGGACGTTCAAAAAAATCCGAAAATGACTGGAAAGGCAGAACCGATACAAATAAAATGGTTGTCTTCCCGCGCATTGATGCCGAAGTCGGAGAATATCGCAAAGTGAAGATCCTGCGCTCAAACTCTGCAACGCTTTTCGGCGAACTGGTTGATGTGAAAGAAACGAAAAATAATTTGCACACAATCCAGGATCGCGGAGAAGTGATCTATGATTTGACTCCACTTGTGATTTCATCGGTGAACAACGAGGAGCATTCGGGGATCGAGCAGCCAGCGGCTATGTTGCCGATAATAAACAATTAGTAGTTCTCCTTATGCCGCCAATTATTCTCGCCATCCGCTACCTTCATATCGCTGCCGGATTCACCGGTTTTTTTATTGCCCCGGTTGCAATGGCTATGCGCAAGGGAAGCGATAAGCACCGGTTCTGGGGCAAAATATATTTTTATGCAATGGCGACGGCTACACTAGCGGCACTCATCGTTGCGGCGTATCGTCCGAATTATTTTCTGCTTGGCTTATCGGTATTCAGTTTTCACCTTGCATTTTCGGGATATCGGGTTCTCTTTCGCAAACGTCCGGATCGCGATAAAGCTGAATCATATGATTGGCTCGTTACAATTGCCACGATCGGATGCGGTGTGCTGCTTCTCTATCTTGGATTTACTAAAGCTCATGGTGGATTTCAAATTCTTTTTATTGTCTTCGGAATAGGCATGGGCGTTAATGGGATCAAACTGGCTATGGACTATGTCTCTTCGAAACGGACAAAGAACGATTGGTTCTTTGATCACATGACCGGAATGCTTGGCTCGTATATTGCGGCTGTTACTGCTTTTTCAGCAGTGAATTTCAACTTTCTTCCGACAGTTGTTCAATGGCTTTGGCCATCCGTAATAGGAATACCGCTCATCACGATCTGGGTTACAAAATATAAAGTAAAATTCGCAAAAGGCTCGGCGCCGAAAGATGTTGCAACGGTCAAGATCAGAGAAAATATAGCACCTTCAGAACCCTGATTTTACCTGTAACAATCATTTTTCCTCCCCGTACCACTGGCCAAACCACACCATCGTCCAACTGAATAAAATATCTTTCTTCTTAATCCGTCTTACATTAGGATGATTCGACGAATTTCAGCTTTTCTCATGATCTTGTTTTGCTTTGCTGCGACGAGAAATGCATCAGCGGCAATATTTCTCAACCCTTCCGACTCCGCCGATGCAATTATTTCCGGGTATGTAAAGGATTCTCTATCGGGCGAGACGATCATTGGTGCAACGATCCGGATACGTTCTCTCCGGCGCGGCGCGATCACGAATAAAAGCGGATATTTTGCTCTGCATGTTCCCAGCGAAACCGATCTGCTGCTTGAGATCTCTACATTAGGATATAGAACTCTTTCGAAGAATATCCGTCTTGCACCTGGCGAAAAGCGAAGCGAGAATTTCATTCTTATTTCCGAGAGCATTCAAGGTGGAGAGATCACTGTCGAAACAGATAAGGATAAGGAAGAACGCGAAGCGCCACAAGTTTCCCGCGTTTCTATTACTCCATCGCAAGTTGCCTCACTTCCGAAAGCCGGCGAATCCGATATTTTCCGTATTCTTCAGCTTATTCCCGGAGTACAGACGATAAGCGAGATATCGGCAGGTCTTTATGTGCGTGGCGGTTCGCCGGATCAGAATCTCATTCTTCTCGATGGCAGCACACTCTATAATCCAAGTCATTTTTTTGGATTTTTCTCGACATTTAATTCCGACGCGATCAAAGACGTCGAGCTTATCAAAGGCGGCTTTCCTGCCGAATATGGAGGCAGACTTTCAGCCGTATTGAATGTTACCGATAAAGACGGAGATCTTTATAATACAAATGGAAAAGTAACACTCGGACTTATTTCCAGCCGTGCTACGATCGAAACTCCTATCGGCAATGGGGCATTGACACTATCGGGGAGACGTACATATATTGATCTGATCTTGACTGCTACTGGATTGGCTCAAAGCCTCGATATTCCGAATTATCATTTTTATGATTTAAACGGGAAATTCACGCAGACACTCAGCCAGAACGATAAGCTATCGGTTTCCGGCTACGGAGGCTCAGATAATCTTTCCTTCGATAATGGAAAATCAGGATCATCCGTCGAAATGAATTGGGGAAATCAATCGGTCAATGCAAGCTGGACGCATCTATTTTCCAGCGAGCTTTTTACAAAATTCAATTTCAACGGAAGCCATTATTTTTCGACGCTTAATTTCGGACTCGGAGATAATTCATTCAACTTCGATAACCAGATCTACGATTACACCTTTCACGGCGACCTGGAATATTTTTCGGGAAGCACGAACGAAGTAAAAACAGGATTCCAACTTTCACAATATCATTTTCGTCTGCTGATCTCACAAGGAAATAATCCTCCGAATTCCAATATTGATCTCACTCCCCTTTATTACGCAGGGTATGTTTCCGATGAATGGAAGCCTGACGAGCGTTGGGCGATCACTCCGGGCTTGCGTATCGATGGAATTTCTTCACGGCCTGAGCTCGGAATCGATCCGCGTATAACGGTCCGCTATATTCTTACTCCGGATGTAACGCTGAAGGCGAGTTATGGCATTTACCATCAATATCTGAAGCTTGCATCAAACCCTCTTTTTACTGCATCTGATATTTGGCTGCCGGTCGATTCGACACAGGCAGCATCGCGCGCCGATCAGTATGTGCTTGGCGTTTCGNNATACCAATCTCGTCGAACTCAAACCCAACGTGATCGGCGGCAGTTCGCTTAGCGATATTTTCTTTCTCGGAAACGGATTTTCTTACGGAGTCGAGTTCTTCTTACAAAAGCGAATCGGCGATCTGACAGGCTGGCTCGGATATACGCTTGCCTATACGCGCAGAAAATTTCCTGATATAGATAACGGCGCAACCTTCCCCCCTATATATGACAGAAGAAACGATCTGAATCTTGTTGTGACATTCCGCGTCAATGACCGGTGGACACTTGGCTCGACCTTTGTCTATGCAACGGGGCAGGCATATTCGGAAACGACTGCGATCTATAATGCCGAAGAACCGGATTATAGCGGAAAGATCGTTCCTATTGACGGCTCAAAAAATGGTTTGCGACTTGAACCATATAACCGCCTGGATGTATCGGCAACATATTCATTCAGCATATTCAGCGAGAAACGGAATGCCGAATTGAATTTCGATATTTATAATGTCTATAATCACCGGAATGTCTGGTTTCGAAGGATTGATACAAGCACTAATCCTGCAACAAGCGAAGATGTTCGCCTGCTGCCGATCCTGCCGACATTCGGATTGGAAATACAATTTTAGGAGAAGAAAAAATGAAAATAGCGATCGTTCTTTTCATTATCGGTACTATAGGAATTTTCATCGGCTGCGACGGCGCTATTGAATCGCAATACTCGCCGCAAATTGTCGTGGAAGGATTTATTTATCCGGGCGGAGGAATCGATTCCGTAATTCTGCATTACACGACGCCTTTTACTCAGCCGTATAACGATTCAGTGTATGCGATCACCGGCGCCGATGTCCGGGTTACTGTTGACGGAACAGAATATTCATTGACGCCGGCGTTCAGACGAGGCAGATATTCACTTCCGATCTCAACACTTGTTGTGCAAGGCGGAAAAACATATCTTCTTACGGTAAGAGTAAATAATCAGATCGTAACGGCAGCGACCACCGTGCCGATGCCGATCAAATACATCAATATCGATAGCTCGATTCCATCAAGCCATATTCTCCTCCTTGATACAAATAATGCATCATCATTCAGCTATACACTGGTTGCCGGACCGGTCGATCAACCGTGGAGGAGATATATGCTTCAAGTCACAGCTCTCGATACGAACTACGGTAAAGTAGCAACAAATCTTTTCGGACCTCCTGTGGATACTTCAGCCTACGTTCGCTACTCCTTTATTCAAACCGCTCCAAAAATAATTCTCTACTCACGACTCTTCGGATGGTATGGGCCGAATCTGATGAGCTTCCTGGCGCTGGATTCCAATTGGGTCGATTATAAACGCCAGGTTGGTTATGGCCAAAGCGCTCAGATCCATTATCAATCATCGCTCAATCATATCAATGGCGGCATAGGCGTTTGGGCAAGTGCAGCAAAGGATGAAGTACAGGTTTTTATTAAGCCGAAGCCATAAGAGAAAACTCCAATTCCTTTATAGGGAGTAAACAATCCTCGCTGTGGGTTAGAAATATAAAATATTCCCCTTGCCCGGACGAAGTGCA
>PLXB01000056.1 GCA_003151215.1 Ignavibacteriota bacterium | reverse complement strand
AATGACGGCACATCTTTGTGCGCTTCAACCTGAAGATGCGATACTCTCAAAAATTGCTGCTGCTTCGGGTGTTACTCATCAGTATGAATGGGGCACGCTTGATGATTCATTGAAAGTTAAGCCAATTCGTCAAATGCTTTTTACAATAGTGATTCTTCCTCACTTTCAACTCTGCTAAACAAACGGCCATGAAACGAAGAGATTTTCTCAGAGCATTACCGATCGGCGTCGTTGCAACGGCAATTCCATTCAAATTCGGCGGAGCGTATGCAAAGGCGATCATGAACTCCCCTATGATCAGTGCGCTTTCGAATGCCTCGAATCCAACAAATCGTGCACTGGTCATTATATTTATGGAAGGCGGAAATGACGGATTGAATACGCTCGTTCCGTTCGAAGATCCTGCCTACGATACGCTCCGCAAAACGATCGGTTTTGTCACACCGGAAGAAAAAGCTTCCCTCACATTTAAAGTCCGCGACGATCTTGCATTCAATCCGTCATTCAATTCTCTGCAGCCGTTATGGGATGAAGGAAAGATGGCAATCATACAAAATATCGGAATCTCCAACGCCGATCTTTCTCATTTCAGAGCAACAGATATTTGGAATTCCGGAAGCGATACCGATCTCCTGATCCCGACAGGATGGGCAGGACGATATCTCGAACAAGCATACCCCACTTATCCCGCTGTTCTTCCTGCCGATCCGATCGCGATTACCATGGGCGATCTGCAAAGCTCGATCTTTCAAGGAAGCAGTGCCAGAATGGATATTTCGGTGCAAGATCCCCGCACATTTAATCCGGGCGGTGACTTATTTAATCCTATCTACCCACCTACTGCCGGGGGAAATGAACTTCAGTTTGTCGATGATCTTATCAGTATTTCAAATTCCTATTCAAAAAGATTCCAATCTATTTTTCCTCAATATGCAGTAAGCAAAGTTCAGTATCCTGATAATCCTCTGGCAGCAAATCTGCAACGAATCGCCTGGTGTATTGCTGCAGGTATGCAGACCAGAATATATTTCACGTATCTTCAGGGGTTCGATACGCATGCCGGGCAAAATTCGAAAGATCCCACCATTGGCGGCCAGGGGCAAAATCTTAAATATGTTGCAGACGCAGTTTATGCATTTCAGCGTGATCTTGAAGCATTAGGAATTGCCGATCGGGTATTGACCATGACGTATTCGGAATTCGGACGGCGCGTCTATGAAAACGGAAGCGGTACCGATCACGGCTCAACTGCACCGCATTTCCTTTTTGGGACTCAGGTCAACGGAGAGCTTTATGGGCATAATCCCGATATGATCCATCTCGATACGAATGGCGATCCACTTAATGAATTTGAATTCCGCCAGCTCTACGCTTCTGTCCTCGGCGATTGGTTCGGAGTCGATCAAACGCTCAGAGATACTATCTTAAGCCCGGGCAGAGACCATGATCCGTTCGATATTAAATTTCCTGTTAATACTCCGGCTTCAAAGTATTCATTAATAAAGACTCCATTGATCCGTGAACAAATTACTTCAGCTAAAGATACTTATCAATTACTTCCGGCAAAGCCAAATCCTTTCACCGACCAAACAACGATCTGGTTCTATCTTTCTGAAAGGCAGAATGTCGTTCTCGACCTCTTCGATGCTCAGGGCATTCATCGGGGGACTTTAATGAATACGAGTTTAGGCAGAGGGTTGCAATCGGCATTGATCAGCGGAAAGGGGTTAGCTGCAGGTTCGTATTTTTACCGGATACAGATCGGGGGCGAAATACAAACCGGAAAAATAATGTGCCTGAAATAATATGAGTCAAGAAACCTGTGCGGGAGGGGGGACTTGAACCCCCACACCTCTCGGCGCTACCACCTCAAAGTAGTGCGTCTGCCATTTCGCCACTCCCGCTATTATTGGATTCGAAAAACAGGTGTTTCATTCACCACGTTCCCTATTCATTGCTATCGTCATTACCATGATCTATTTTCCACTTTTTCAAGAGAATCGCATCCCTTGCTTTCAGCAAGTCGTTTCTCCGGCTTTTCTCAATACTATTTTTCTGAAAGAAATATATTGAAGTAATGAATATTACCACCAACGGAAGTATTTTTAAAACGACGATCCCAAAGAACAGGAATGAAAATGGCAGAAGGATAAGTGCAGCAAGCATCATTATTCCCAGCAGTCTGTTCGAATTCGTCCGAGCCATACTAAACCGGAAATCCGATCCTCTCTAATAAATATCCCTTCACTTTTTCGATCGGCAGTCTGATCTGCTGCATCGAATCGCGTTCGCGGATCGTCACGGTCTGATCGGTCAGCGTATCGGAATCGATCGTTACGCCAAATGGCGTGCCGATCTCATCCTGTCTGCGGTACCGCCTGCCGACAGCGCCGGAATCATCGTAGAAAGTCTTCATTGAGCCGCGCAAATCTCTTTCCAATTTTTCTGCGATCTCGGGCATGCCGTCCTTATTGACAAGCGGCAGGATTGCAGCCTTGACAGGAGCGATAGCAGGATGAAGCCGCATCACCGTTCGGACTTCCTCATTTACTTTCTCTTCTTCGTATCCGTTACAAAGCAACGCCATGAAGCCGCGCGATGCGCCGGCTGAAGTTTCGATGACGAATGGTACTTTCTTCTCCTTCGTCTCCTCATCATGGATGGAAAGACTTTTGCCGGAAAATTCTTCGTGGCGCGAAAGATCGAAATTCGTCCGGTTATGAATTCCTTCGATCTCGCCGACGCCGAAGGGGAATTCGAATTCGATATCTATTGCGGCCTTCGCATAATGCGCAAGCTTCTCATGCGGCTTCAGATGAAGCTTTTCTTTCGGTATGCCGACCGATTGCCACCAATTAAATCTTCTATCGCGCCATTCTTCGTAGAATTTTTCATCCGTTCCTTCTTTTACGAAGTACTGCATTTCCATCTGCTCAAATTCGCGGGTGCGGAATAGAAAATTCTTCGTATTGATCTCGTTGCGGAATGCCTTGCCGATCTGNNNTCTCGAACATCAGATTGAAATTGCGCGGAGCGGTCAGAGATTTTTTCGTACCACAATTGGGGCAGATAATTAGCTCTTCTTCGACTAATTCCGAAAAGAGCTTATCATCCTGATCGACACGCAATAACAGATATTCTGCAAGCGTCTCTTTTGTATGCTCCCGATGATCGATCGTTAAATGTTTTGCGATCGCCTGCAATTTCTTTTCGCTCATCTCAGAAAAAAGATGATCGACTCGGAATCGTGCTTTGCAGGATCTGCAATCGACCATCGGATCGGAAAAA
>PLXB01000064.1 GCA_003151215.1 Ignavibacteriota bacterium | reverse complement strand
TCATTGCAAAGACGCTCGATGATCTTCTCTTCAATTATCGGTCCGTGAATATCCGAAAGCCGCTTCCATTCTTTCGGCTGCGAAGTTTGCAGAAAGCGAAGCACAGTAGGTTTATCAATAGCCAACTCTCTATCGAAGGAATCAGCATTCCCTTTTTCATAGCCTTCACTTAGCAAACTTAGCTCGATTGCTTCCTCGAAGGTTTGTTCGGTGTGAATTCCTTTCATGCTAACAACTGTTTGAATAATATCTCTGTTAAGAAGTACAAAAGTACGACAATTCGGACATCAAAGTTAACGTTTTTGTTAAACTGAATTTTATTAGCGGTATTTTTGCACTATTACAATCTCGTTAAGATATGACTTACAANNTTCAGCCGCCGGTGGAAAGTGATACTCAATTCGCTAATATCAGTTCAGCTTTCCGCGCAAGCTTTCCTGATTGGCTGCCTCTTGGCAAAACAGAGGATGGAAAACTCAAGATTACAGAGACTCTTGAAGGTGTAATAAACTCGTTTTATGCAAATCCTGACACAACAATTTTTACAGAGTTGGGACGCGATTCTTATTCGGTTGAATTCTACAAACCTTACATTGGCTGGGAAAAGGCGTCCGCAATCTTGGCAACTTTGAATGATCTTTATTTTAGAGAGATTAGTCCTACCAAAGTTGACGGTGCAGTTTTAAGATATAGAAATCGTCTTGTAGCACCTGACCGGAAACAACTCTCTGAGTATTTGGCAGTTTCACCAACTGTGACTTCGGATTCTCTCTGGCATTTTGATAGTTTTTTCACCGGGCTTAAATTTGATAGGAATAAAAGTAGGGACAGTCTCCGAATCGAATGCAGGAAAGCAAATCCTCAGCCTGATACGGAGTATGCAGTTCTTGTTGACATTATCTATGAACTGGAGTCAGATGCTCGTATTAATGCAACTGAACTAATGAGTTGGTATAACGAGGCACATGAACAAGCAGGATTTGCATTTGAAAATACATTTCAGGACAAATCAAAAGAATTGTTTTCAAAATGAGAAAAAGAAGACACATCGTAGAACATTTGCCCTTAGAGGAAAGAGTTGATTCCTTCCATGCAAACGGAATCGAATCCGTCAATTCCATACGTGAAAGACTGGTTCCAAATTTATGGGAAACGTCAGAATCAAGTTTACCTGAAACAAATTCCGAGGATTCTCTTGGGAAAATAGTAGCTCGCCTTATTGAGAAAGCATATTATGTTAGAGAACGGTCGAAAACACTTGGCTTTGTTTTGTCTCATGCAGAATTAATTAAGGTCTTATTGAATATTTCTCAAGAACTGCAAGTCTCTTTTTCTCCTAAAACTTTGTATCTTACATATTTTATTGACCCGGAAGAAGCAGATCAGGGAATCGAAATTGACATTCAAACGGAATTACCAATCAAGGATTCTTATGATCGCCTTGATACTTTCTTCCGTACAGTATGGGTAAAATATCCGCGCAATGTTCGACGAAACATCAGATTTTCAATTTGTGATTAATGAGTTTCGACTGGTCAAAATACTTCGTTCTTGCTGAGGTGCTTATCAAGGCACAAGGCAAGGAGCGACTTGCAGAAGAATATAGGCGTTCTGCGATTAGTAGAGGTTATTATTTCGTTTTCCACTTAACTAAAGCCAAAGTAGAATCCGATGGTTTTCGGGTTCCTATTGAAAGTGCTCATTCGTTTCTAATTAATACTTTGGATTCAGAATATGGCGAGGATGGCATCACATACGCAGAGTGGCTAAAATCATTTCGAAAGGAGCGAACACATGCTGATTATTTTCCTGTTCCAGAATTTCTGTCCCAAGATAAGGTTTCCGCTTTGCTTTTTCAAATGCGACGCGTTACAAGCAATGAGTTGAACAAACTTGTGCGTATGAGTTAGGATGGAATCAATCCCATCTACACCACACAAACTTTCCCCGTTACAACTTCCGTAATCAGCGCCGTCCGGTATTCTTGCAAAAGCTCGATTGCCTTCTCTGCTTTCTCGATTACAGAATCGAATTCACTTGTTTTTGCATCAAGGAATAATCGTATTTGCTCTTGTTCTTCGATACTCGAAATACAAACTTCAATGAAGCCAATATCCTCTGGTGAAATATTGGGTTGATTCGTTTCAGTAATTTTTAGACTGAATGCAATTCTAAACGAGTAGCTATTTGCAAGATAGAACAAATACCCAATACTGATTTGCGGACTTGGGCGGAATACACCATTCCTTTGATTTAGCAGAATCTTTTCATCAGTGTCTATGATAGCTGCCTTTATACCAGTAGAAATAATTGGTCTTGTAAGAGCAATGACCAGATCGCCTTTGATTACTCTAAAATCTTTGTACGTTTAATAATATTCTTTTGGCAAAAATGATTCATCACTCCAATCAATATTTAGAGTTTGGATATTGGATATTTTTAAGACTCGAATTCCCTCATTTGTGAATTCATTACTACCAAAAGCGTACCCATTACGAATTTTTCCCAAATATTTAAACTTCTTCAATTCCCAATGCTCCGGTATCTCACCTAACCATTCAATTTCCGAATCCTTCATCTTGGCTTTCGGGTTAATGCCTTTCGTTACCGCTTCGTTAATGACTGCCTGACGTTCTTCTTTCAGAAGCTCGATCATCTTTTGCTTTTTCTCGATCAGCGTGTCAATTTGTTTTGTCTTTTCATCAAGGAATGAAATAATTTCGGTTTGTTCATTTGGTTGAGGGATTGGAATTTGGGCATTGATATATTCTTCTACCTTTAGATTTGGGTATGTTGTAGAAGAAACCATTAACTCGATACGCTGCTTTGTTAATTGACATGAAAGAAAGTAGTACAATAATTTCGGTTCGAGTTTCACCGGTCTAACTCTTAGCAGAAAATTGCCGAATCCAAATTTTCCATTTTCTTCTTCGGAAATATACCCTGACTTTCCCGTTATGATATTTGTTGCTGACCCGCTCGCTTTCACAACAATAATATCGCCTGTTCTGCAAATATAATATGACTTCTCCGATTCTGTAACCCATCGAACAGACATTTCTGTTTCTTTCCATACCCCTTGAATGGTTAGTTGTGCTGTTGTAGGGACTGGAAGCTCGAAGAGACCTTGTGCATATTCGTCCGCTCCCCATACGCCGCTGTTGTCAATTCTTCCAAGATATTTGAGACTTTTTGTTATCCATTGTTCAGGTAGGCTTTCCATCCATTCCACGCCTGAGTGCCTATAATTCGGATAAGCCTTCATGCCAAGACTCCTTTCAACAAGCCTTCGGTTTCTTTTTCGAGGGAAAGAATATCACCTCGAATTGCATCGAGCGAACGAAGCGGCTGATACTTATAGAAATACTTTGTAAAATTTATTTCGTAACCGATCTTCGTTTTCGATTCATCAATAAAAGCATCCGGCACATGGGGAAGCACTTCGCGCTTGAAATACTCTTCGATGGATTCGGTCAGAGGGATATTTTCAAAGTCTCTTTTATCAGCATCCGTTTTCGGATTCCCTTTTTTGTCTTTGACAGGTTTCCCCTTTTCATCTAAGAGC
>PLXB01000183.1 GCA_003151215.1 Ignavibacteriota bacterium | reverse complement strand
GAACTACATCACCGGAAATGCTTAGTTTAGGATGTGGCTCGACAATCTCGAAAGAATCCAAAGCACTTTTCTTATTTCCCGTGATAATCTGAAAATGTATGGTTCCAACTACTGCCGATGTTTTAGCCATTACCGGAACCTGCAAAACTCTGCCGTTCCAACTTACTACAACCGGACCGAAAATCACGCGAAAAGAATCAGCTAAATTAAACAAAAGGATTTTTGATGAAGGCAGATATATGCCATCCGCTCCAAATGCACCTGAATCATTTGCCGGAGCCAAAATTTCCATCGCAATCGTCATCCCCGGACCAAGCGCATCCGGTTGAACGTGAGCGATAAGTTGCTGAGAATTGCTTTTTTCAGGATTTAGGAACGCAACAAATATGACAGTAACGATCAGGAGAATTCCTGAAGGCTGCAGTACCCTTCGTGCTATATGTTTATGAAATTCCATTGGCTCTGTAATATAAGCCTGGTATTTGTAATAAGAGTTTCATTACTTCTCATGTTCAAGAGTAATATTTACTGTCCGGGAGAAGAATCGTCCTTCGGGAAGGGAATTATCATATAACTTTTCCCGCGATCCTTTCCCATCGATGAGCACGTTATCCGGCAATTTCAATCCGCGCGCTCGGAGTGCTCGCTCAAGTTCCATGCTCGCTTCTGCGGCACGGCGATGCGAAAGATCATCGTTGTGATTGCTCTCGCCAAGTTCATCGGTATAGCCGACGATTGAAAGATTCTGCGGCGATGCTTTTTTAAAAGACTCTGCCACAAGCCCAAGTGTTTGTTCGTTCTTTGCACCAAGTTTCGATTCATCAAATGCAAAAAGGATAAGGCTGAATTTTTCCAGTTCCTGCTGTTGCTCCCGCTCGATGTGCTTCTGCTCGAGCTTGATCGAGTTCTTTGCTGTGACAATATTTCCTGCACTATCGGCAACTTCTAAAAAAATATCGAGAGAATCGACGCCGCTTGAAAGTGCTTCTTCGGGTACACTCCAAGGTTTCAACTCACTTCCAATGAAAGAGACAAGTTCTCTTCTGCCGATAGATATCGTAGAGCGATAGCTCTTCAGTCCGGCTTCACTACGGATATGCGGCACCAAAGAAATATTCGGAGGATTTGCGATATGCTCTGTTTTCGGAACAATAAGAGGGTCGGTTAAAGCTTCGTCATTCGAAGTGATCTCGACTCTCCGATTTTCTTCCTGTCCTTCGGGAATATTGGATGGGCTGGGCTTTTCCGGAAGTAGACGTGCCTCCGTTCTGATACGCTTCGGATCAATTTGCCAGATCTTTATCAAGTAATCCTGCACAGCTTCAGCACGGTGACGGGCAAGGGAGATATTTCCGGATTCCACTCCCGTATTTGAGGTGCACCCGGTAATGGTGATATGAGTATTCGGAGATTTACGAAGGCGATCTCCAAGAATATTCAGTGTCTCCAAGTATAATTGCATCAGCCCTTTTCCGTTACGATCCGATGGTCCTCTAAAACTTTTCTGAGCATCAGCAAATGATGAATACCTGATGTATCGCAATGGAAAAAGCGGACTGCCTTCATCAAAGAAAATATAGTTGAGCATCGGGTAGGCATAATGCACTTTTACCTCTTCAACTTCCATTCGCACGACATGCTCTTCTTCCCCAGTCCGATTAATAACAACGGCATCAATTGATGCGCTCAGTATTGATTTCTTCTTTTCATATATCTGTATATGAACGGGTACTTGCTCCTTATGAAATTCTGAGATCGTATCGTGAGAAGCATCAAGATCATAACGAAATGTTACCCCTCCGCGAAAACTCATAAGAGTCCAATAATTTGTCGTTTGGGTCAGGGGTAAAAGATATTCTATATTCGGAGCTGCTGATAGTTTTGCCGACAAAGGAAATTCAGCTCCGAGGGAAAACGATAACGCCGCTAAAAAACTCCTGACATTCGGTAGTGGGCCGCTTGCTTCAACTACTTGACGGACATTCCCCGAAGGCCCTACGATCAGATCTCCGGGCGTTATAGCACTAACTGTTTTCGTTACCTGCCGATCAAAAAGATAGTAGAATGCCGGGCCTGCTTCGAAAGAAAACAGCTTAAAGAATTGCCAGCCGAATAATGCTTTGATCCCTATCGCTTTTGTATTATCAGTAATAACATGATCGAACTCCGCTTGTCTGAGGGTAATGCTATCGGGCCGCACCGGACCGAACTCTGCGAAGGTATGATCGGCGCCCAAATTTTCATATGATAGAACCGGTGAAAAAGTCAACCGGTCGTGTTCATTGCCAATCGGAAAATCAACTCGTGCAAGAAAATTCAGGCCGCTGCCTTTTCCTGTCTGAAAATTCTGGCACGATGCAGCAAGCAATTCGGGAAGAGTACCATCGGTATAATAATTTATTCCGTAACTTCCTCCGATGCCGATCCGAAGGGGGCGAAGTGTTCGGATGATCTTCGATTCGATCAGCGTATCTTTATAGACCAGAGAATCTTTCGGAATAGGCAGGGCATTCGCATTCTGACTGCGGCTGAAAAGGAAGAGTAAAAGAATGTAAACTGTGTATCTCAGCAAGCGCTTCGTGCGGCGTTAATGATCCATGTGCTATAAGTATAATAACAACAATGGCAAAGCTCGTGAAGTTACGGTTTGCAGCAAGGAGAGTTAGCAAAATCTATCAATCGAAAAAATATAAGTACGCCTTCGTGATTATTATCTTCCTGCTTGTTGGGCAGCGGGAAAATCTTCTCACAAAGGCGTACGAAAACTAAAGCCCGGCCTTGCTATTTTTTCGGAGTCTCAATAACGGGATTGACACCTGCACTGGCGGTTCCGCTAATGGTTGTCGTCTCGGTTTTTGCAGGCTCGGTAATTTTAACCGCGCTCTTATGCCTGGCTGCCATCACTTTAGGGGCGCTTTCGTGAGATATATCTGCTTGAGTGTTATTCACCGGAGAAGCGACCTCTGTCGGAGCTGTAATTATCGGCTGTGCGTTTCGTATGATCTGAGTTGATGCAGTATGGGTTGCAGGTTTCTCGGCAACGATAGTGCGTACTGCATATCCGCCGAGAGCGGATGCAGTGACCATTGAAGCAGTAACGAGCGCATTGAGCTTCGAGGCGAACATCGTCTTAATGAATGTGGCCTTCGTTGCAGAGACTGCCGTTCCCGCTGCATCAGCAGTTTCAGAGGCAAGAGCCGATACTCCGGCAATGCCAAGCGTTGTAAGAACTGCGCCCCGCATATCGCGGGATGGAGTTGTCAGGACTTCATCCTGATGAATGACATTCTTCAAGACAAGCTCGGAGCGGAATGATTTGCGCAAGCCATCGCTTGAAGCCAGCGAGATCAGGAAATCCTGTTCCTGCTCGGCGCCGAGTTCGTTATCGATATATGCGCTGATCTGATCGTGTGATGTCATATTCGTATGCTATTTCTATTCTAAAAAATTTGCCTGATCTACTTATGGTCCGAATTCTTCAATTCCAGCCATGCTCCGACTATGGTGCGAAGTCTCTCTCGTGCCCGATGCGATCTGGCCCGCACATTTGCTGCCGTCGTTCCCATGATCTCGGCGATCTCCGTATAACTATAGCCGACATATTCACGCATGATAAACGATTCACGCTGATTGAACGGCAATTGCGATAATGCCTTTTGCAATAATTCCCTGAGATCGGCATTTTCGATATCCTTTGTTCGCATAAAGATATCGGAATCTTCAGGAATTTCATCGAGAGAGAGATTATTAAAGCCTCTGTTATCCCGAATCGAATTGAGGCAGAAATTCCGGGCTACGGTAAACAGCAGTCCCGAAAAACGCCGAACCTGAATCCGCTCTCCGCGCATCTTATACATCCTGATCCAGATATCCTGGAAAAGATCTTTTGCTTCAGCCTCGTTTTTCAGAAGCCTGACGCAGTAGATGTAAAGCGATCGTTCGAAGGCATCGTAGAGCGTCCTGAAAGCGGCATCGTTACCCGATAAAAAGCTATGGAAAAGCTGAGTTTCCCGATCCTGAGAAAGGGGCTGGATGCTGCCAATAAGCCCATCATCCTCCGATGGTTGAGGCATATCATAGCCCTTGCTATCTTTGCCAATCGCTTCAGCGGAGAATATGCCCTTTAGCTCCTTTTTCATCTACCCGTTGCTTCGCGTAATGTTTCCTCTTACTATAAAGACACATAAAATCATTGTTTTGTGACATAGTGCATGAAATAATCCCCTTTGCTCACCATTGCAGCTTTTAGCTTTTGAGCTTTTACATTCAGTCATTCCGGCGCTGAGGCCCCTGTAACCCTTTATTTTTCAATAATATCACTGTTCGCACGCGCAACTTTCTTCTTTAAAACCAGAGAGTCCGCCTTTGGCGGACTCTCTGCAAATTCCATAAATTTCTTTTGCCACCCATTTCATTAATTCCAGTCACAAATATACGGAATTTAAGGGCATTTGCCAAGGTGCCCATCCAAGATATATTTGGGAATTGCCCAAANNTCCTTCGGGACTTCCCGCGCAAAATTCTTATCCCTTAATTTCATCCTTCCGCCTACGGTACGATCTTTGTAAATTTACAAGTCCCATCGTAGCATTCAGTACTGATATGCAATAGATAAGCTCCGGCAGGTAAGACATGGATATTGAGCGGAAGATAATTTATTCCTTGCGGTTGAATCTCATTTGAATATGGATGCATCAATTCTTTCCCTGTCAAATCGAGTATGGAGATCGTAACGTGTTGTTCTTGTGGAAGCGTAAAGCCAACTGTAAGGTTTGTACTTGCAGGATTAGGATAGGTTTGCATATTTAAAGTATCAGCAGTTATTTGCTGCTTTACCCAATCATACCCTCCATTAGTGGTATGGAGGATAGTGCCAGCATCACCAACTGCCCATCCTGTTGTACTATCGACAAAAGTTACTGCATAGAGGGTATTGACTGTGCCGCTGTTTTGACGGACCCAATTGTTCCCCCCATCATACGATCGGTAAATTTGCCCGTTGCCTCCTACGACTGTGATGTTATTTCTGTCTAAAGCATATGCGGCCTGTTCAAGGTTGGGCGATATAAAAGCATCAGATGGAAATAAAAACGCATTCAGGGTATTTCCTCTATTTGTGCTTTTATATGCTTTTTTTGCTCCGCCAAGAAAATATACTGTCGTGGAATCAAAGGCAGCAAACGGAGCGAATCCAGCATCTATAATTGGCTTATCCATCGTAAATTTCCAACTCACTCCGCCGTCGCTTGTATAGAAGATACCGGCTATAAAAGTACCACTTCCGTCAGGATTTGGATACCCGTTTCCACCTGCTATTGCGTGAAGCGAATCAAAACAAGCAAAACCTGCAATTTGACCGACAGTATCCTTTGTATCGGCAATCCAAGTTTTTCCTCCGTCTACCGTCCGTGCAATTCTGTCCCGACTATTAACTATTGCATGGCAAAAACCTCTCAGAGGGGTACAAAAATAGTAGAGACCAGCACCATCAAATTCTGTATTATAGTCATTCCATGATTGCCCTCTGTTTGTGGTTACGCTTATCCAGCCGTCTCCTTTTGGACTATAACCGTAACCAAAGGAGCCAATAAAAGCTATAACTTCAACTTCGGGGAGATACGTTTGCCAATTATTGCCTCCATTGGTCGTGTAGAGTGCGCCCGGGTAATCTGCTACCCACCCCGAATCTCGAGTGAGAAAATAGACACCACCTAAAAGACCTGTTGTCCCGCTAATTTGCTGATACCATCCTTGCGGCGGTGGCTGCCCCAATTGATTTTGAGTTTGATCTTGGGCAATGCTTGTGCCTGCAAGAAATGCTGTGAAGAAGAATGCTATGAAGAACTTCATAAAAATTGGCTGATCAACAAATATGCTGAGAAGGGGCAGTCATGAAAATACTCATTTTTCTTTGCTCAAATCAGAGTTACCGTGATCATTATGAGGATGCGGAAAACCCTCAACTAAATACCTGACGACAAAAGACTAACTGCCGCTACCCTGCAAACTCACCGGTATCCCATTTCTTCGCCGGAAGTTCGTTGCGATAATGCTTGGCGTAGGTGATGTAATTTGCCGAGCCTTCTTTGACCATTTGCTCTTCGGCGTCGCTTAGCTGGCGCATGACTTTTGCCGGAACACCGGCAGCAAGCCTACCGGCTGTGACATGCGTATTCGGCGTGACCACTGCTCCGGCAGCGACTAATGCGCCTTCGCCGATGACGGCACGATCGAGCACAACGGCATTCATGCCGATCAGCGCTCCGTCTTTTACGGTACATCCATGCAATATCGCTCCGTGGCCGACGGTGACGTTCTCGCCGATCATTGTCGGATTTGCAAAATGGGTGACATGGATAACGACGTTATCCTGAATGTTCGAATTCTTTCCGATGCGGATGCGCTCCACATCGCCGCGTATGACAACATTGAACCAGATGCTGACATTTTCTTCGATGATGACATCGCCGATGATGCGCGCTCCGGCAGCAATGAAGCAGGATGGATGCACCTGCGGAGTTTTGCCCTGGAATTCATAGAGCGATCCTGATTCGACGGGTTGGATAGTTTGGTTTTGCATAGGGTATTAAAAACAAAAAGGGGGAAGAGAGTTCTGAGGAAAATCTGAAAACATCACTATGTCATTTTGAGGAAGTCGCACGTTCGTTTCACTCAGTGTAAACTCCGCGACGACGAAGCAATCCCCTAAATCGCTGTAGACATTAAAGTCACTACTATCGATCAGGGGATTGCTTCGTCGGGCTAAAGCCCTCCTCGCAATGACACAATTAATCTGCCTGGCAAGGTAATAACCAGAAAACTGACTGCAAGAAAACGGATGATTTTGAGGATGATAAATCACCCTGTTAGGATGAAAATTGCGTTTTTTTCAAAGAAATTCCCATTTTTGACTGAATTTCACAGAACCCTTGGGATAATGTACTATATTTGTAGACATTAGTTACAACAAAATATGAAAACGAGAACCTATAGTTTGCCGCTCGTTATCCTTGCAACCCTATTCTTTTGGAATGATCTTTTTGCCCAGGGGACTTCGGGCTCACCGCTTTTCGCGTATTTGCAAAAAATGCCGGAATCGCCGGTATTTCCGGATAACGCCGCCCTTATTTCAACTTCGCCCGTTATATTCGAGGAACATGGCGATCTTAATGCCATGGAAAAACAGATCCAGGATATTGTGAACGGCAGTAGTTCCGAAAATACGCAATCCAATACCCTCTCGGAAAATACGAATCAGGGCGGGGCTCCGAATTCGGAAGTAATACATGCAGATGAGAATACTCAGGCAAAGCATTTAGGGGATGTCGTACTCACAACGCTAAAGGATATTGAGTCGGTAAAGATCGAGTTCGAGCAAAATTTCAGGAGACTTGAAACGATCTATAATAATAATATCGATAAGGTATACGAGGCTTCGCGCATCGTTCAGAAGGAAAATCCCTGTGCAGGAAACTCCGATTGCCTTCATGCGCATGCCCGCCAGATCAACAGCGGAATCATCACTGCTACGCGGGAGAAGACTATGAACGAACAGTATCTCCTATCGGTCTATCTTGCACGGGTAAAACCGGGTTTTAAATCGCTGGACGACATGCTTTCGGGAAATCGATATGGCGAGGGGATACAAGATAAGGAAGTAAAAACTCTTTTCCGAAATGCGCAGCATGATGAGGTACTTTTCTTGACCGATTACATCGAACGGATCAAGCTCGAACGCATCACGATCTCCAACTGTGCACGGCTTGCACAGCAGTAAAGAATGACATGATGAGCAGATCCTTAGATCTTTACGAATTCCACCCGCCTGTTATTCGCTTTCGCTTCGGGGCTATCGTTGGGTCCGATCGGCTTTGTTGCGCCGAAACCTTTCGCCGATAGCCGCAACGGGTCAATTCCCATAGACACAAGCTGCGATTTCACTGAGGCTGCGCGGTCTTCGGAAAGTATCTGATTCGATTGCGCATCGCCATCGGAATCGGTATGCCCATCGATCTCGAATTTTGCCGCAGAATTATCCTTCATGAATTTCACGACGTCATTAAGCACTCCCATGCTTTCGGGTTTCAGCGTTGCTTTGCCGACATCGAAGGTAATGCCATGCGTGACGAACTTACCATCGGTCAGAAGTTTGCCGATCATATTTTGCGAGCCGCCGGAAGCGATACGGAAATTTTTAAAAGTAATAGGATTATTTGGATCGCCGATGCCGCCGATCTGCACCTTTACCGGAAGAAACTCGCAATGCGGCATCACCAGTGCGCGCACATTATCAACATACGCTTTGAGCTGATCGCTCTTATAGATCACTGCCGCATGATGCCACTTGCCTTGGTACGCAGCATTATCTTCAACCTGACTGCCGGCAAGGTCTTTTTTGAAACCTGAGGTACTGACGGTCTGCCCGAAATGCAGATCGTGATTGCTGCCATCGGCGGCATATAATCGCAGAAGAGGAGGATAACCGGAACCTGCAAAATAATCGAATTCGATCGTGAACGGATCGGTAAGATAGCTTTCGGTTTTCATACGGGGAGTAACGAGTACATAATTTCCTTCGGTCAGAAGGAAAGCCGGTTCGCCGCCGACTTTATTCACGACGCCTTGTCCGCGTTCCAGATCCCAATGCGCCGGGAATTCGCCATCCTGATCGTCTCTGAAGAGATCTTCAAAAATAATATTATCGCCTGCTTTGAAATCATAATTCTGATAGGCTTTGATCGATTGCGACGAGTTCACTGCAGTACCCGGAGCTGAGGTATTGTTTGCCGCAGAAGCATTATTTGCCCCGGAAGTATTGGAGGAATCGATTTTTTTCGGCTCCTCTTTCTTTTTCGGATGCAAAGCATCGTCGATTGCCTCATCGGTCTTTTTACCGACTGCGCTATTGATCTTGCCGAAAATATCGATCTGTGCAGTCGCCGAAGCACTGAGGGAACAGAAGACAACAACAATAACTGCTGCAAGGAATAAATGCTTTATCATAGTGATTTCCTTTTTTTTATCTCTAAAATTGACATTGGCAAAAGATTGTTTTTTACATGTACAAAGATACAACGAAAAATTATTGGGGAGAAGAAAAAAGTCCTTATATTGAATTCGTGTTGATAGGCACCTATTCGTCAAGCGGAAGCGTAAAGCTTCGAGCTGAAAGTAGGACTGTACTTAACTTCTATCATATAAAAGATATGGAACAACCACAGCAGCAACAAAGAAAAGAACTATTCAAAGAAAAAGTAGTAACGAAGAGCAGGACGTACTTTTTTGATGTGAAGGAAGCATTGAACGGGAGCAAGTATCTGACGATCAATGAATCAAGAAAAGTCGGCGATAAAAACGAATACAACCGCATCATGATCTTTGAAGATCAGATCCCCGCCTTCACCGAAGGT
>PLXB01000072.1 GCA_003151215.1 Ignavibacteriota bacterium | reverse complement strand
TGAATGCGACGGATAGAGCGTCATTCACATTCGTCAATGCCGAATCGGTATTCCCGAGAATAAGTCGTGTCTTAGCAAGTGCAAGCGCAATACGCGCCGTTAAAGGATGGCGGTCACCCGGCGTATTGGATGCAGTTTTTCGAGCAACGATAAAATATTCCTCTGCTTTTTTATAATCTCTTTTTGCAAATGCAACTCTTCCTTCTGTTTCATGTAGTCGAGATGACTCTTTACTGATCTCGCCGAATTTTTGTAAGATGATAGGACGGTATTCATTGAGTAATTGTAATGATGAATCCGGNNAATTCATCAGTTGTAAAGCGAGAACAATCGAGGCGAGAGCTGTATATTGATGATTCCTTCCGAAAGCTGTTGAATAAACAGAAAATTGTTTTTCTGCCGCAGTCTTTGCGTCGGAAAATCTTCCTTGCTCTGAATAGAGAACTGAAAGTCTGCTCAAAACCGAACCGACATACGGATGATCTTTCGAAAGTGAAGTAGAATAAAGACGCTCGGCGTTCANNATCAGATATTCATCTTCAGCATCAGCATATTTTCCTAATTCCTGAGAGAAGATTCCGAGTTGAAGATGAAGCCAGGCAACAATAGAGTCACTTGCAGTTGAATTTGAAATGCGCTCGAGGAGTGCCGAACGGACGAGTCCTTCGCCCTGAGAGTATTCTGCAATGAGATAAAGCGAATCGAGCTTCTCTTCAAGCCCTTTTGTCAGAGGCTGCTGAGCGCTCGATTGTCGAAAGAAAAAAACGGATGCAAATATTAATGTGCCAAGTAAGAATTTCACGGAACAACGATGCTCTTTGCATCAGACGGCGGACCTTTACGTTCTCCGCTCGTTGCGGAAACTCGAACGAAATAGATTTTCCCGCGATCAAGTGATGTGATTCGCGTCCTCGTCTGACTTACTTGCGTAACAGGCTCGAAGTTCGCATCGTTCTCGCCCTTGATTTCTACAATATAGCTCAGTGCATCTTGAGATGGATCCCAAGTGATTATAATGGAACCAGGTGTTAACGATTCAATATGAAGATTTTCCGGAGCCGAAAGAGATTTCGGAGTTGCCATTTGCTTTAGCCGGGCGGCATCAATTGCATCTTTCTGCTTTCGTTGCGTAGCTGTTAACAATTCTTTAGATTTTGAGCCGCGGTACTGTACTTCGGGAGTCTTCATCGGATCAATTGAAGTCTGGTCGTTCGATGCAATTTCAGGACTTGTGTGTTGATTGTCCGGAAGATTTGACGTCGATATCTTATTTTGTGCAGTTTCATTTAACGACTCTTTTATTACCCAGGGCTGCCAAAGTAAGGCAATGATAACGGCAGCTCCGATTCCGAGTGTTGCCCCTGCCCACATCGGGCTTGCGGAGAAGAAGCTTTTTAATTCAGCAAAAAAACTTGGTTTGGAAGCAACTTGATGTGCTGCGCTTGCGCCAAATCTCTCGGATACTTTTTTATATGCGGTTGCGATCTCATCAGTCGAAGGCTTCTCGACTGTACGAATATCGCCATAGAGCAGATCAAGTGATTTCGCATTCGCTGCGAAGGCCGATGCAAGTTCCGGAAAATCTTTTGAAAATTTGCGAATAACTTCAGAGTTATCCATACCTTCAAGCAAAGCGGCAAGATACGAATCTGAAAAGCTGTTCGATATTTTTTCTTTTTGGTTCATTATTGAAAAATTTTTATTCCAATGTTTATGAGAAAGAGTATCAATCCCTTATTCATCAGGGCTGCATAAAACGCCGAAAGCGCCTCCTCTTCTGTAACTTTTGGGGAATCACCCGTTCCTTCCAGAGAGTCTTCTTTAGTATATAATCGTTTGAGAAGAGCACTTTGTGACGTCGAAAGCAAAGAAAGCACCGCTTTATGCTTTTGAATGAGTTTTTGTCTGAGTAAATTAACACCCCGTTTATGGATCTGTCGGGCATTTGCAATGGTGATCCCTATTCTTTCTGCGATTTCATCATATTCGGCTCCATGCAGGCGCTCTTCGAGGACTTGCCTGTATTTTCCGTCAAGTTCGGAAAGCATTCTTGTCATTTCCATTCCACCCAGGATAAAATCGGAAAGATCGGCAGTTGGCATTGTTGCTCCTAGCTTTGACTCCCAATTCGGGTTTTCATCTGATTCAGTGATATCATCAATACTTAAAAATACCTTCTCACGTCGGTTGCGTTTACGGTTATAATCAAGGGCAGTATTTTCGGCCACAACATGAACAAAGCCGAAGACTCGCCCTTGTTCAAGGACCTTTTCTGCTTTCTCAGGATTACGGAATGTGAGGAGAAGTTTTTCGAGGCAGTCGAGTTGGATATCAGCAATCTCATCTTCAGAAAGCGCACTTCTCCACCTTTTCCTAATAACGGAATGAACGAATTTGTAGAGTATGGCGAATAAGCGCTCTTCGCTTCTCTTATCTCCGCGCGAAGTGCTCCGAACTAGATGTTCAAGATCAGGCAGAGTCTGCATTTTGGTTGTAGTCATGTGTGGAAAAGTGGTAAAGTCGTCTATTTCTTTACTATCTTTACCCTAAAAGAGCGGGAGACGGGGTTCGAACCCGCGACGTCCAGCTTGGGAAGCTGGCATTNNATTCTACCACTGAATTACTCCCGCCTTAACGCTATCTAAGTGCAAAATTACAACTATTCCGGGTGGAATCTGAAAGAAAATCAAAATTAATTACCGATTAATATTACACCAGATACTTTGACTAATGCCTTACAAGTATGGTATAAGAATTGTATATCTTTAAATCATACGAATTTTTGTATGATTTAAAGCTACTTTGATGAATACGAAACTTCAAAGATCGGAAAGAAAAGGAACATGAAAACGCTTAGAGCATTTGGTATTGGTATCGTCACTGGAGGTTTAATCTTTGGGTTAAATGTACTTGCTCATGCTCAGAATTTTAGAGAAACTCAGGACCTTTGGAAATCAGAAACTATCCGTGCCCGGAGCATTGATACTGTTAAGATCGAAAAGCATTCGTTCTTTCTGCTTCCGTCGTTGAGTGATACAACTCCACTTGTTTATTATGAGCCAATGCCGGATTCTGTTATGCCGAAAGCTGCGATCGAAATCGGGCAGATCACCATACAAGCCGGAAGCGCAGAAGAAGTAGTCGCAATGCTTGAGAAACAGGCTCGTGCGATTGGTGCTGATTGGATCATTGGGTTCAACGAACCTCGCATGAAGTTTAATAAGGATCATGAAGTTTATTACCGTTCTCAGGCGATGCTTTATAAAGTTATTAACTCGGAACTTGTTCCCGAAAGTCAAATCGTATACATTAGTTGCGGTGAAAACCATCTACAGAACTGTGGTGCAGTTGAAGCCTTTGTCACGCATACGGTTGCTAAAAGCGGAGAGTAAGGAATTTTTAATTGGCATAAAAGGTTTATGCTATGGACGGGTTCGTCGGACGCTAACATTAAGGGTGAAAGTAAAAGTCGTCCCCGGACTCGTTCAGAGCATGTTTACCGGTCGAAAATAAATTAAAATTTTCTTTTATTAAATGAACTCAGACTCCAATTATTTGTTTTCCCATTATGATTGTTGTAAGTTTGTATAATAAGCATTGACGATTTTGGCCTCTTATCGAATATTTTTTATAAGAGGTTTATTGATAGGGGCGCTTCGGAGACTAGTGTGTGTTTCACAAAGGGAGGACCAATTTCTCTCACCGCCCATACAGATCCCGAAGCGCTGTTTTTTAGATAAGGGTTCGAGTTTATCTCGAGCCCTTTTTTATTTCGTTGAATACTCCGATCCGACGATTGCAAAAAATTTGAAACTTCACTAACTCGCCCGTAGTTGTAAGCAACTCCTAAAAGGGAGATAGTTCGGGGCGTGGCTCAGCCTGGT
>PLXB01000103.1 GCA_003151215.1 Ignavibacteriota bacterium | reverse complement strand
AGTGGTGCACCGCCCTCTGTTATTCCGTCGAAGATTCCAAATGCAAGCAATTATGAAGGACAGCGGGTTCATTATACACTTGAAGTGACCGATCAAAACGGGAAGACCTATACCGCTGACGGAACGACAACGATCAAGAGATCGACAACAAAAAACGAGCAGCATTTGGAGAGGTATGCCATGTTAAGCTTCGATTTCGATAGTGCGATCGTTAATGATCATGCTCAAAAGATGCTGTCACTTATCAGAGAAAGCATAAATAAAGATGCACGTGCGGTACGAATCAAGGGTTATTGTGATATTACCGGCACTGACGAATATAACCAGGCATTGAGCGAGCGACGCGCCAATAGTGCTGCAGATGCTTTGAGGGCTTCGGGAACAATGCCTACTGATGTTGCAGTCGAAGGACATGGCAGACAGGATCCGAAATTTCCGAATGATTTGCCAGAAGGCAGGCAGCTCAATCGTCGTGTCGAAATAGATATTGCAAAATCTGAATAAAGAAATTGGAATAGAAAAGATTGAAAGAGGCAGATACTGTGATCTGCCTCTTTTATTTTGAGATCGCAAACAATAAGCTTTTTATTTAGTCCCTCTCGGAAATGACTTGCTTATATTTGTAGATAATGAATCTAAAAATCTACAAATCCCTATGGGGAATGACTGGCCCAATCGAAGAACAAATACAGTGTATTGCGGCAATTGGATATGACGGCGTAGAGTGCGCTGTTGAGAGAATTGCTAATTTTGAGAAATTCAAAACGCTTCTTCGTGAACATGATCTGGATTTCATCCCTCTTATTTATACTGAGACTGAGAGTCATATTGAAAGCTTTCTGCGACTCATTGAGCTGGCAGCGCAATATGAGCCGAAAAAAATCGTTGCTCACGCGGGGCGGGATTTGATGAGCTTTAAGCAGCAAGTAAAATTCCTCGATGAGGCACTTCGGATCGAGAAAGAATTTGAAATCCCCATTGCTCATGAAACGCATCGCCGCCGTCCGCTTTTCTCACCAATGAATGCCCTGGCTCTTTTGCGGGAATTTCCGGAGCTAAAGATCAACGCCGATCTCAGCCATTGGTGCTGCGTTACTGAATCGATGTTAGAAGATCACAATGAAGCAATTAATCTTGCGGTAAGCCGGACAATTCACATTCATTCACGAGTTGGTTATGAAAACGGTCCGCAAGTACCTGATCCCCGGGCGCCGGAATGGGCGACGCACGTAGCGAAATTCGAGGAATGGTGGAAAATGATCATTGATGAGCATGTGAAACGTTGCGAACCGGAGTTAACCATCACTCCTGAATATGGTCCCCCAAGTTATATGCAGACGATTCCATTCGGAAATAAGCCGGTTGCGGATTTATCGGAAGTATGCTTGTGGAGTGCAGAAAGGTTTAGGAAAATATTTGAACAAAAATATAATGGCATGGACTCTTAGAGAGAGGAGCAAACGGATGGACTAAGCGTCGACCTACTTTCGATCTGACAACATGTTTTTTTGTGTATTTTTGAATCCATGGATTCGCAACCATCCCATCCCATATATACACGTCGTTGGCTTAGCGCGATTATTTTTGCTATCGCCATGTGTGCCTCTGCTGCGATGCTTTCGAATGCATGGCGAAAGACGCATTATATTTCCGAAACGATAAAGGTTACCGGACTTGCCGAGAAAGATTTTGTTTCCGATCTTATCGTCTGGAGCGGCTCGTTCAGTCGTAAGATGATGTCCATGCAGGATGCGTTTGCCGCTTTGAAAAAAGATGCCGATGCCATACAGAAATATCTCATAGGAAAAGGTGTGAATGCAAAAGAAATTGTGTTCAGTGCTATTTCGATCAACAAGGAATTCAAAAACACCTATGATGATAAAGGTCGGGTGAAGGATTCCTATTTCGATGGTTACACCCTGGCACAAAGCGTTGATATTGAATCGAAAGAAGTTAATAAGATCGAAACCATGTCCCGTGAAGTGACTGAACTTATCAATAGCGGTATCGAATTTAACTCTGCTGAGCCTCGTTATTACTATACAAAACTTGCCGAACTAAAATTAGAAATGCTCGCTTCAGCAACTGCCGACGCAAAAAACCGGGCAGATCGGATCGCCAAGAATGCCGGAGGCGGATTGGGAAGTTTGAGGAATGCTGCAATGGGAATATTCCAGATCACAGCCCAAAATTCCAGTGAAGAATTTTCCTATGGAGGAAATTTCAACACGAGTTCGAAAAATAAGACAGCTTCGATCACAGCGCGTTTGGAATTCGGGATCGATTGAAGTATGGTGGTAACTTGATTTCTAAAGGTTTTCTGCCTTAATTCAAATTTTATCAACATTTTTTAAACGCTCTGTAACTTTGCCGTTTCTAATGTGTTTACTAGGTGATTTTCGTCCCCTTTTTTACTCAAGTTTGTTCGTGAACGATAGAATTCAACGATGAAATCTGCTTTTCCATCCATAAAGTACGTTTCGATATTTCTTTTTGCGGCAATTATTGATTTTTCCATCATTATTCCGAGTCAAGCTCAGACCTCTGAGCCGGATTCTCTCACTTGGTATTGGCATCAGACATTTTTTGCTGAAATAAAAAGTGACCAAAGGGCAGTTATTGCCGATTACGACAGAATTCGCGCTTTGTGTGAAACTCTGCCGATCGATGTCAGAGAGTGGTTCAAAGGTACATCTTTTTTTGGAATTGCACGCGCTAAGGCATCACTTCGGGATAAAGAAGGAACTCAGGATGCACTATCAAAAGCTCTTTCCAGACATTTCTGGAATTTTCAATTAATCCGATCTCTGGAAATACTTAATTCCGTCTGCGGTAAGATCTGGATTGATTCAGCATGTTCCTATTGGAGCGGGATCAGAGATAAAGAAATACCTTACTGGCATCCACAACCAACACTGCTTCTGAAACCGAAGCAACTCCAGCCCAATGTAAAATACCCTGTACTTATTGTATTGCAAGGGGGTAATGATTGCTATGAGCGGCTGATAACCCGAATGAATATTCTGCCGGATTCTCTTAATCTCATCATTGTATTTCCTGCTGCAGTGCATAGAATCTCAGAAGTAACAAATTCCTGGGATGGCGATACGGTAGCTGCAGATGCAAAGCTCAATGAACTCATCGGAGAATTATCGAATGATCCGACGGTAGATATCAGGAATATTTCTCTTTTTGGATATTCCCAGGGTTCACAAATAGCATATGATTATGGCCTTTCTCATCCTGAGCTCATTCGAAACGTCATTGCATTTTCCGGCTTTGCTCCAACATCAGTTCAGGAGACCAAGCTTAAGAATGCGGCGGCAAATCATTTGAAAATCCTTGCTATATCAGGTTCTTCCGATTCTCATGAATTCCTCCTGACATCTCTTAAGTTACAGAAGGAAGCTATACAACAAGGCATAAGTTTCGATATGAAGATTGAGCCGGATCTGCCTCATGGCTTACCTATGGATATTAATACATACTTTTCGAATATTTGGAAGGAATTATCCGGAGTGCCGATTCATAATAAGGAAAGCCTTCCTCCATCGCATCAGGATAGTCTTCAGTCCGGACAAAACTCCTTCAGCCATTAGGTTTTTATTAAAGAATCCCGAAATTCGAATCGCAGAAAGGATGTTGCATAGGAGTCAAACCTCTTCCGAGGTAGACGTATAGTTGGTATTCAAACATCATCTCGACTTATGCGCATACTTGTTATAGAAGATGAAAAAAAAGTCGCCCGCTTTTTGGAGCAGGGTCTGAAAGAAGAAAAATACACCGTTGATGTTGCTTTTGACGGCGAAGAAGGTTTATTCCATGCACTTGCTGAATCATACGATCTAATTATTACCGATGTGATGATGCCGAAAAAATCCGGTATTGAAGTCATCAAAGCTTTGCGGGCCGCCGGTCGGATCGTACCTATACTTTGTCTTACTGCAAAATCGGAGATAGATGAAAAAGTCGAAGGTCTCGACGCCGGTGCAGATGATTATCTTACGAAACCGTTTCTTTTTGAAGAAGTCGCTGCCCGGGTTCGTTCGCTGCTTCGTCGCTCCGATATTGAAAAGAAAACGCAGCTCGTATCGCATGATCTTGTGTTAGACACCGTCACACACACGGCGAAACGCATAAAACCCGGCACAACCGAAGAATATAATATCCCGCTTACTGTGAAAGAATATGAATTACTGGAGTATATGCTCAAGAATAAAGGGCGCATTATGTCTCGCTCGGTCATTACCCAGCATGTCTGGGGTTATACCTTTACAATGGGTTCGAACGTGATCGACGTATATATCAAACGACTTCGGGAAAAACTCGATAATAATTATGAAGAGAAGGATAAGTTAATGATCTCTGAGCGCGGCATCGGATACGGAATAAAAGATTAATATTTACTCCAATCAGCAAAACTCATTGCCAGTGGGACCCTGCACCTTCGTTGCAATTAACAAAATGTTTCGAAGAATGAGTGAGCAGTTCGTAAGGATAATCCTTTTTGTCTGTATAATCCTGGGAAGCAAACCACTCTTGGCTCAACAGGATTCTATACATGGTTTGATCTCCGATGCCAATCTTTCCAGACTCCTTCTCTCCCCTACGGCAAGATCTCTTCCGGAAGATAATGGCTATATCAATCTGGCAGAAATTATTTTTCCGAATTTCGGATATGGTATCACCGATGAGTTTATGATTCGAGGCGGATTTACACCGTTTACAATTTCCGGACACGTTCTTTATTTTGGATTAGCACAGCTTCAAGTAGCCGAATATGGCGATCTCACGATCTCCGGAGGCATTATTCTCACAGATTTAACCGGATCGGGACGCAACTGGGAAAACGCATTGTATGGCTATGGTATCATGAGTTACGGTAATAATGTTGCTGCTATCCATGCCGGGTTCGGCGGAGGGTATTCATCGACTCGCGAATCAAGTTCTGCCGTCTTGATGATCGGCGGTGAATGGAGAGTTGCGCGAACAACGAAATTGATCTCGGAGAATTGGATCGTTTCCGAAACCGGTTCAAGCGCATACTCACTGGCACTTCGTATTTTTGGAACAACACTTGCCGGAGAGTTGGGCGGAGTCATCATCACTACCCAACATTCTTTTAAGATCGAAAGTATTGTGCCCTGGATAGGAATTACATTTATTTTATGATTTTTTTTATAAGGGGCGAACAGAAAAAAAATAAACTCTCAAGTTATCATCTCAGATTTTCACAACGTTATGCTTCGTTCGGCATGAGACAAACAAAAAGATAATGCTTCGAATCCGATTAGTACTGTGGTACTCGCTTCTCGTTGTACTGACTGTCGCCGCAGTCGGCATTGTGCAGTATCTACTACTCTATCGTTCGCTTACAAATGATCTTGATACTGCACTTCTTGAAGATGCAAAAACTGCTCTGCATCTGATCAGTAACCGTCCCTCAAAACATTTTTCGATCGGCAACCCACATACTCATACGAATTATTCGAGCAAAACACTGAAGCAATTAGTTGATGATGCAATCAGAGATTCGCCCGATAGCGTTTCGGGGCAGGATCTTACCGACCGGGTGCTTAGCTCACTTATGGATGAAATGCTCGGAGAACTTTCAGGAAAGGATACGACTTCTGCAGATCCTTTCGACGCACTTGTTCAACGAACGCTGACAAGCCGCCGCAACGATCTTATAGAAATATATGCCCTCGACTCCATTAATGGAAGGATCCCCATCGGATCACCAATTTTTCGAACACAAAACCTCAGATCGGATACTATACGCGACCTGTTTTCGATCACAAAAATCAGTTCGGGGGACTCTGCCAGAACTTTAGGAGAAGTGGAATTGAATGGTGAGGTTCTCCGGGCATCTATTGCTTCGAACGGACGATTTGCTGTCTTTTCAGCATATTCAGAAGCCGATATCAAAGATGTCATTTCACGCTCACAGAAAACCTATCTTTATATCCTGCCTATTGCTTTACTTATCGCAACCCTTGGCGGTATTATTTTGGCGCGTAAAGCTTTGCGCCCGATCGAAGAAATTGCCAATACGGCGCGCGACATTGGCGCAAAAAATCTTTCGAGACGTATCGAAATGCCCACACGCGGCGACCGCGAACTCACAAGCCTTGTCAGTACCCTCAATTCGATGATCTCTCGTCTGGAAAGTTCGTTCAATCAGATCGCGCAGTTTTCTTCCGATGCCTCTCATGAACTCAAAACTCCTCTTGCTATCATGAAAGGTGAGATCGAACAGGCACAGAGAAAAGTTGAAGCTGCCCATCATCTGGATAAAGTCGAGTCGCATCAAATTCTTTCGAGTATGATGGAAGAAGTCGAACGAATGCAGCGTATCGTCGAAGGATTACTCCTGCTTGCCAAAGCCGATGATCACCGTTTACCAATTATGAAAGAACCTATTTCCCCTTATACATTTCTTACTTCGATCTCCGAAGATGCAGAAATCCTTGCTTCCGATAGAGGGTTGCATTTCGAACGAAAATTTGATGACAATACCCAAAAGATATATATTAATGCTGATCCGACACTTCTTTATCAAGTGCTAATGAATCTTCTCGATAACGCATTTAAATATACTCCACAAAACGGAACGGTAACATTATTCCTCAAGAAGAATGACCACTCCGTTTCCTTCGGAGTAGAGGATACCGGCCCCGGGATCGCATCTGATGATTTAAAAAAAATATTCCGTCGTTTTTATCGTACCGAGCAAGCTCGTGCTCACCAAGGGGCCGAACATACGGCGCGCTCACTGGGATTAGGGCTTGCCATTACTAAATCAATTATAGAAGCGCATAATGGACTTATAAATGTAGAAAGTAAAATTGGAAAAGGATCAAAATTTATAGTAGAACTTCCGATCTTCCCAAATAGCATAGGAGTATAGTACATTATTTACTACTTATACTTGCTTATGCCCTAAGAATTTCTTAGGGCATTTTTTATTGCCCTGTTAAAAGAGAATCTCCGATGTTACCTTTCGAGATCTCAGTTGTCTTTTAAAGATGTGAGGACTATTTTTTATTCCTCCATAATGTCCTATGAAAGAAAAAGATCTTTTTCGTTCAGTCGTGTCACTGTCAAGCAGCTCTTACCAAAATACCGTTCGAATAAGTTCTCGATCTCAACTGTATATCGGGGAATTGTTTACTAACTGGAATTCACTTGATTTCGTCTTCATTATACTGATCGCTGTCTATGTTTTTCGATTCGAGTATCTGCCATTGCAAGATTATCCAAACTGGCTCTATCAAGGTTTTATCTTTAACGAATATGTCTTTCATGCAAATACATTCAATGGTTTCTTTCATCTTCGCCCTTATATCCCTCCGAATGCTATCAGTACAGTTTTTATTGGTGTACTTTCCACTTTTATGTCAGTATTCATGGCAGGAAAGATCTTTATTTTTATTACAGCCTCATTGCTTTATTGGGGAACAGCCTCTTATCTCATTCTTTTTATCAAGGATCGAAAAGCCCTCATTTCATTCGTCGCATTCTATCTTGTATTCAATGTCAATTTTTTAATGGGATTTCTTAATTACTGTTTCGGCTTCGGCATCACACTTTTAGTAATAGTGTATTTTGTCAGGCATGATCTCAAAGTCAGCCGCGCCGTTGGTGCGGTTTTATTTCTATTACTCTATTTGTCCCATTTTGTAGCGTTATTTCTTGTCATGGCTTTTCTAGCCCTCTATGCCTACCATAAGAAAAAATTCCGATTACTCCGTCCACTGTTATTGGCAATTGTACCGGTAATTATTTTATTCCTCCAATATTATTTCTTTAGGCAGAGTGAAGACCTTAATTTTGTACCATATCGGGAAGACCTTTATTACCGGTTTCACATGGTCATTCATTGGCTACTGTCTGTAACTATTCCCTTCCACCATTATAAATGGTTGCTGGCTCAACCCCCACTTTTCGAAGGGTTAAATTTTCTCAGCTGTGCGATAACATCCTTAGTGATCTTCTATACATTTTTCAGTGCGTGGAAAAAAGGAATCTGGTCTCTCGAACTTCGGATGGCACTATTACTATTTATTCCTATTGTTCTACTGCCTGATTATTTGGGAGGGCTGTTGTATCCCTCAAACCGCTTTGTCATACTTTTCCTTTTGAATATTTTGGTCCTTTATTTTTCAGAAAGAAGAAGTAAATTCAAAGAACGGCTGACCTTCATCATAGTATTTTTGATGGTTGTCACGTCATATTTTTATAATCTCTTCTATGCCTATCAATTTGATACACAAGCCGCATCAGAGACAGTCACTTTGGAATCCCTCATTCAAAACTCTTATGCATGGGAAGGAACAAATGGTTTTGAGCATCATATCTTCTATCATGGGATTACCCACCATGAGATTTTATCACCTTTTCGAAGCGGTTTATTTGATTATCCAGTAAATTGCGGCGGTATTTCTTTTGAGAACAGATAGATGAATAATTATTAACCTGCTTATCGGGACTAAAATCCACCTGTAGGCGTTAATGTCTCAAAGAGAGATCCCTGCCATTTCACGAAGGGAATTTTTTGATGAAAAAGATATTGGTAATTGCGATCTGGTCAGTTGCTTTTTTAGCCGACGGAGCATTATATGCTCAAAAACATCCTCCGCAAAAATCTTCTTTTTCGAGATCATCCGTCGAGTCTGCTGTACGGGGTATTCATTCCGATGAAAAGAGAGAAGAACTTTCGAAAAAACTATTGCAGCGTAAAAACGAGCTTCGCAGAGAAGAACATGAACGCGAACGCCCGACTCAGCATCATAACTCAGAGATAAAAGAAAAAGATCAGAAATAAATCATCCTGACATTTGCTTGAGATGTTCAAGTTTGTCTTGTTCATTCCGAATGCAATAATCTTCGTTCGAAAGCAACTCATAAGCCTTGATAAAATGTGGTTTGGCCTTCTTTTTTTCATCCAGTGCATAAAGATTTTCCGCCATTTCTTCCCTGATCCATCCGTCATCTTTGTTTTCAGATCGAAGTTTTTCGAAAATGGGTTCGATAATTGCCATCGCTTCGGTGGCATTTCCCGAAAGTCTTATCGCCCGTGCCTCGTCTTTTAATGTATAGATATCCGGCTCTCCTTTTTCTTTTTGTAAATCAACAAGTTTATGAAAATATAAACGAGCACTTTCATAATTCCGTATTGCTAAATAACTTTCTCCAATATTATTATACAGAGCCCATAGCCAGTCTCGTGAATTAATATTCTCTTCTGCCATTGCTATTGCTTTGAGGTTCCAATTGATCTGCTTATTCGGGTCTTTTTCAGCAATGGCGACCATATGGAGAGCATCGATGACAAGCTTATTCTCGGAGATCTGTGCCGCAAGTTCGTACGCGTACATGAAGAGTGGCATTGCCTGATCGGAATGGTGAGACGAATTAAATACCCTTCCACGCTCTAAATAATATCGGACACGTGCTACTCGAAGATTAACAGTCAGCATTTTCTCAACACGATCAAGAGTTGCATGAGCTTCTTCAAACTTACCTTGCAGCCCTTGTGCTCTGGATATCTGCGTCAGAAGTTGTGCAAGATAAGAATCATCTTGTATCATTTCAGCGTTGGGAAGAATCTCCAGAAATCTCCTTTCGGTTTCTTTCGGGTTACCGAAATTCCAAAGTTTCGTGAAATCAGGAAGAGTTTGAGTAGTTGAATTTGCTTGTGCCATACCGAACAAATATACAAAAAAAAAATCTACTCTTATTCACAGGGATTGCTCTCTTTCACACATGTGTTTGCTTTCCTCATGAATAGGAAAGTATTATCAGACGCTATTATCGTTGCAGCCGGAAATGGTACACGTTTCGGTGCAGCAAAACAATTTGCCATTCTTAACGGTAAACCCCTCTACCATCATTCACTCAGAGTATTTGCAGAACATCCTCTCATCGACCGTATTGTTCTAGTGATCCCTGCCGGTGACGTTGCCCGAATAGAAAAAGAAATATATCCGTTTTTCCTTGGGAAAAAGATCGAAATCGCACTCGGAGGCGCGTCGCGGCAGGATTCCGTTTCGAATGGAATGCAAAAGCTCGAAGAACTTGGAGACGCAGAGATCGTCCTTGTTCATGATTCGGCAAGACCTTTCCTCAGCCCTGCGCTCATTACTAATGTTATTGAAGGCATTGAAGAATATGGAGCAGCTCTTGCGGCAATCCCTGTTGTCGATACATTAAAACAATCCGAGGATGGATTTTCTGTTTCCACGATATCACGAGAAAAAGTGTGGCGCGCACAAACTCCGCAAGGCGCGCGCTTTACCTTACTGAAGCAAGCTTTGGAAACAGCTCATTCCGATAATTTTTCTGCATCAGATGAAGCAGAGCTTTTAGAGCGGATCGGAACAAAGCCATTTCTCGTGCCCTCCAATGAGAAAAATATGAAGATAACCTATGATAAAGACTTGTCGAATTTCGAAAGTCATACGGTAACTCGGTAAATATGCTATATACGGGCTTTAAGGGGTGATTTTTCGGAACATTTTGCAGAACAATACGTAACCCTACTCTGTTATATCTGGGCTTAATAGATGAATAATAAATGATAAGTTTAATTGTTGTAATTTTAGCGGGATATTTTCTTGGAGCCATCCCTTTTGGTGTAATCATCAGCAAACATTTCCGCGGCTTTGATTTGCGGACGAAGGGCTCTGGTAACATGGGTTCGACAAATGCTTTCCGTGTCCTCGGCTGGAAGCTTGGTTTGATGGTTCAGGTACTCGATCTTGCAAAGGGAATCGGAGCAGTATTATTTGCAACATTTCTTTTTAACGGGTTGCCATTCCACAATCAGACCCCATTTCAGGATATCACGGTTTTCCGCTTTTTCGCCGGCATGGGTGCAGTCGTCGGTCATTGCTATACAGTATTTGCAGGATTGAAAGGCGGTAAGGGAATAAGTACTGCTGCAGGAATGCTTTTGGCGATCGCTCCCATCGAAACGGCAGTTGCGATCGGGATTTTCCTTCTTGTCGTAATGGCTTCAGGATATATTTCTCTCGGCTCTATCAGCGCAGCAGTCATGTTTCCGACTACAATGTTCGTCCGTCAGAATATTCTTGGTGTGAATATATACGGCTACCATACTCTTATCGTAGGCGCGATATCCATATCGCTCTTCTTGATTTACCGGCACCGCAAAAATATCGAACGACTTCTTGCAAAAACGGAGAACCGCTTCGATAAACTCCGCATCTTTCATAAAACCTCTGCTGCGTAATACTTCCGTTGTAATTTTGCATTCTCTTTCCACCCGCATTTCTCAAAGTGCCTAATGGAGATAGAGAAAATTTATTCTTCTGATTTCTCATCGTGAATTTATTTATTACCGGCGGAGCAGGATTTATCGGTTCGAATTTTATTCGGATGGCAATATCGCGAGGTCATAGCGTGCTCAACTTCGATGCACTTACTTATGCCGGCAGGCGGGAAAATCTATCAGATCTCGAAAATAAGGCAAATTATCTCTTCGTGAAAGGAAATATTTGCGATCAGATGGTCGTCGAGAATGCATTCGCACATACGTTCGGTGGAAAAGGATTCGATGTTACGATCAATTTTGCTGCGGAAAGCCATGTTGACCGATCCATCCATGCTGCACGAATCTTTAGCAAAACGAATGTACTCGGTACTGCAACAATGCTTGAATCTGCCAGGTCTGCTTCTGTACCAATGTTCATTCAGATCTCTACGGACGAAGTATATGGCAGTTTAGGCACATCAGGGAAGTTCGAACGGCATTCTCAACTGAATCCTTCAAGTCCATATTCCTCGACAAAAACAGGAGCTGATCTTCTTGCTCTTTCTTTCTACCATACCTGGGGCTACGACGTACGCATTACCCGTTGTACCAATAATTACGGTGCGTACCAGTATCCTGAGAAATTCATCCCAACCATTATTACCCGCGCTTTGCGAGGTCAAAGCATCCCGGTTTTCGGTGATGGCATGCAGGTGCGTGATTGGATCTATGTCAATGATCACTGCGATGGTATTTTCAAAGTTATTGAGCGGGGCAAACCGGCCCACATTTATCTCTTTGGCAGTTCATCTGAAAAGACAAATCTCGATCTTTCCTATACGATCTTGAAAGTATTGGCTGATAAAAGCAATGCTCCCGAATCTGATTTCCTCAAACTCATCACTCATGTTACCGATCGACCCGGGCACGATAGGCGTTATGCAATGGATTGGAGTTCATCGAAGAGAGAACTAGGTTGGGATCCGGTAACCTCTTTTGAAACCGGTATCGAGCAGACAGTAGACTGGTATTTACAAAATCGCCCCTGGTGGGAAGGTTTACTATAGGCAAGTTTCCGTCTAATTACTTAGCATATCCTTCGATCATTTCGATCTCCATTTCCGTCAGAAAATCTTCAACCAGATTTCGCTTAAATAAATATTTAAAGAGCGTCTGTTTTAATTCAGGAATTGTCTGCGAATCACCAAGCACTTTTTTCACAAGCTGCCTGCTTTCGGAATATTTAAGTTTACGGATAAGCCCTGAGATCATCCGCACGCGATTTGGAGCGACGGAGATTTCATCTATTCCCATTCCTATGATAAATGGCAATGCTATCGGCTTACCGCCCATCTCTCCGCAGAGAGAAACAGGTTTTTTTCGTGCATGCGCGGCGCGAACGGTCATGGCAATAAGTCGCAGCACCGCAGGATGAAGTTCATCAAAAAGATGCGCAACAAATTCATTGCCTCGATCAACTGCCAGTGTGTACTGTGTGAGATCGTTCGTACCGATCGAAAGGAAATCGCAGCGCGATGCAAATGCAGGGGCATGGAGTGCAGCAGCAGGAACTTCGATCATTACACCGAAAGGAAGATGCTCATCGAAAGGATCACCGGACTGCCGGAGACTCTGTTTTGCTTCTTCAAGATATCCCAGAGCATGCTCAAGTTCATCGATGGTCGTGACCATTGGGAAAAGGAGCTTTACATTATGCCCGGCAGAGGCGCGCAAGATCGCACGCAACTGCTCAATGTGAGTCTCGGGCTGATCGAGGGATATGCGAATTCCCCGCCAGCCTAAAAATGGATTTTTCTCACGGAAACCGCCACCGATAAATTTATCGCCGCCGATGTCGAACGTGCGAATCGTGATCGGCGNNAGGATAAAAGCGTTCAGCGAGATCGCAATAAATGCGCGTCTGTTCTGACTCGGAAGGGATATCGTCATTGGCGGAAAGAAAATGTTCTGTCCGTAAAAGTCCGAGGCCCCGGACAATTTTTCCTTTTACCTTACTCATCTGTTCAGCCTCTTCGATACCGGCATCACTGATCAGTTCCATGTTCATATTAACGACGATCTTCCGCTCGTCGATCGTCTTTGCAGGAAATTCAGATTCTTTTGCTCTTGCATCAATGATCTTCTTCTTCGACTGTACTTCGATCAGACGCTCACGGTATCTTGCAAGAGTATCAGCATCGGGAGTAACAAAAAGTTCTCCCGTATCGCCATCCAGGATAACGATATCATCAGTTTCGATATGTGCAGCAGCTCTATGCAAACCCACAAGTGCCGGAAGTCCCAGGGAGCGGGCAAGTATCGCCACATGACTCGTCGAACCGCCACCATCCATTGCGAATCCAAGAAGTTCCTGCCGCGAAAAAAGAATCGTATCGGCAGGAGTCAGAAATTCTGCAATCACAATCGCCGGATGGATGAGTTTTGAAATCCACTTTTGCTTTTCGAGCAAATGCCGAAGCAATCGCTGCTTAACATCTTCGACATCATCGGCGCGTTCGCGCAGCAAAGGATTTTCGCTTGTTTGAAGATAATGCTGGTGGTGGCTGTATTCGGAATCAACCACAAAAGCCGCAGATTTTTTTTCAGACCGAATGCGATTGCGGATAGAATCAAGGATGAAGGCATCATCAAGCATCATCTGCTGCGCCTCGAAGATAGCCGATCCTTGCACACCTGCTTTATGCTCGGCAAGTGCACTGATCTTTTCGAGTTCGATCTTTGATCGTCCCACAGCATACTCAAATTGCTCAAGCTGAGGCTGAATCTCTTCTGTCTCAAGACCTTTATCTTCTGCGACAAGAAGTGAACGGTTAAAGTGATATGCCGGACCGATTGTGATCCCCCCGTTCGCCGATATGCCTTTGTAGTGAAGCACGGTGTTTTATCTGTTATTGGGGGAAAATACGAAAAATATCGTGACAGTTTTTAATATACTTACATCTCCTCAAATCCCTTCGCAAAATATGCTGCCATTGCATCTGCCATCTGCTCTTCATCAGGCCCCTCGAAACTAAGTTCGAGTTCCGATCCTTGGGCAGCAGCAAGTGTCATCACTCCGATAATTGATTTGCCATTGATTTGAAAGCCATCCTTATCGATATAAAATTCTGATTTAAACCCGCTTGCAAGCTTGACGATCGCCGCAGCAGGCCGGGTATGCAACCCGGCTCTATTGAGTATCGAAACTTTACGTGTGATCACTCTTAAAATATTAGTATACTCTCCCAAGTAAATATTCGCTAAACTGCAACAATGCTCTTCTGACTTCAGCGCTGCGAATATTCTCTACATTTTTTCTTGCTGTCATTGTTTCTTCTTCGATCCTTTTGCGAGTATTTTCTATGACCCCTATTTCAGTGAAAAGTTTTTTCGCATGATGAACATCGAACGTTGTTGCTTTTCTTTCCTGAATGCGGATGAGCAGATCCCGATCCTCAGGCTCAACCGAATCAAACGATTGCATAGCCGTGACAAAAAGATATGATCGCTTTCCTTCTAATATATCTCCACCGATGGTTTTTCCGAATGTAGCTTCGTCGGCAGTCAAATCTAAAAGATCGTCTCTGACCTGAAATGCTACGCCTGCATGATGAGCGAAAGCACGTAGTTCTTCGACATTTTCTCCGCCTGCAGTATACGCACCGAGAACGGCGGCAAGCTCAAGCATCTTTGCAGTTTTAAGTTCAATCATACGGAAATATTCTTCGGTCGTTACATCTCTCCGTAACTCAAATTCTTTATCAAATGCCTGACCTTCGCAAACGGAACGGAAACCTGTTGCAAATTCGCTCATCATTTCATCGGAGAATTCATATTTCCCGGAGGTAAGCGATTCTTCTGCTAAGGCAATGATCACATCACCTGCCAGAATTGCGGTGTTGACATCATATTGCTCATGAATTGTCGGTTTCCCGTGTCTGGTCGCAGCATTATCCATGATGTCATCATGAACAAGCGTGAAATCGTGTAGAAGTTCGACGGCGCAGGCTGCGGGAAGCCAATCGGCTTTGCTGTTGCTCAGCGATGCAAAATACGTCAGCACCGGGCGAATATGTTTTCCTCCCGATTTCAGTGCATATCGTATGGGGTCATATAAACTATGCGGAGTTTCCGGCACGAGTTTTATTAGATGCAGTTCGATCTGCTTCCGTATAATCTCGGTTCGGTGAAGATAATTATCTGACTGATTCATTCGCGCCTCGAACGCTAAAACTTCTGTAACGGTTGCTTCGCAAGTGAGGTAATATCCTGCGAACCTGTAAGAAACATGGCAAATCTCAATTGTACAATGAAATCCTCCATCACCCGATGTAGTTTTTTTTCTCCCCCGCTCATGAATGCCGTGATAAACGGCTTTGCAATGCCGGCAAGATCGGCTCCGAGTGCGATCGACTTTGCAATATCAATTCCACTGCGAATTCCACCGCTTGCGATCATTCCAAATGTCATGGTATCTTTTAATTCGCGGACTTGCATGAGTGAATCCACAGTGGAAATTCCCCAATCCCAGAAGGGTTGAAGCCTTGCACGGTCTTTCTTTTTTTGCCGGAATATTTCAACTCCGGCCCAACTTGTCCCCCCCGCCCCGGAAACATCGATGACACGAACTCCTGCTTCAATCAATCTTCTTGCCACATCTTTTGAAATGCCGGCACCGACTTCTTTTACTATGATGGGAATGCCAAGAGTTTTTACACACTCTTCAATACCGGAAAGAACCTTTCGAAAATCCGGCATGCCTTCGGGCTGCATCAATTCCTGCAAAGGATTCAGATGAACAGCAAGCGCATCGGCTTCAACAAGATCAATAATCTTTTGAAGCTCACCGACAGAACCACTGCGAGCAAGCCTTCCAATTTCGACCGCACCAATATTTGTAAAAACGAACGCATCGGGTGCAGTCTTGCGCATGATGCGAAAGGTCTCGTGGTACTCCGAACTCTCGATGGCCTGCCTTGCACTTCCGACACCGATCGCGAGTCCGAACTCCGCAGCAAGCCGTGCCAACGATTCGTTGATCGAGAGCGCATTGCCATAACCACCGGTCATCGATGAAATGATGAGTGGAGCGCCAACAGTCTTGCCGAAGAACGCAGTCGAGGTTGTGATGTCGTTGAGGCGTATCTCTGGGAGTGCACAATGTGTAAAGCGGTAGCGCTCAAAGCCTGTCGTCACTGTACGGAACTGCACATCTTCGCCAATAGCCAGTTCAACGTGCTGCTGTTTTCTGCTCACGGTTGCAGAAGTAGCCGAGCGGGCATTGCGTGTGGCAGAAGACTTCTTCCGACCTGCCCCTGCCGGTTTCGTCTTTTTTGTCTTACTCTTCTTTATTGCCATGGAGCAGAAATTCGCTACGCATTTAGTGATTTCGCATATCAACACGTGCTGGGCAGGTTTCGGCTCCGACAACCTCTCTCCTCTTCCCGATGTTCTAATGCTCTGCGATCGAATGTTATTTCTTGTATATCTATGAACGTTCTCGTTTTGAATTGCGGCTCGTCGAGCTTGAAGTTCCAAGTGATCCAAACGGACCCGGAGGCCATCAAGAGCCAGTCCGACAAACGCCTCGCGAATGGGACTGTCGAGCGCATAGGGTCGCAATCGCTGATCACGCTGCAAGCCGGCGACTCCCACGTCGTTAAGAAGTCGATGGCGCTACGCGATCATCGCTCTGCTATTGATTATGTCCTGAAGTGGCTCGTTTCAGAGGAAGCCGCTGCCAGCGGCTTGAAATCGCTTGGCGACATTCATGCCGTCGGCCATCGCGTAGTCCATGGTGGTGAGGAATTCACGAAATCCATTATCATCGATGACACGATCCTCCGGAAATTCGACGATCTAATTGATCTTGCTCCGCTGCATAATCCTGCGAATATCGTTGGAATCCGCGCCGCACGAGACGTGCTGGGAAGCGCAACCGTTCAAGTAGCTGTATTCGNNAGGTCGCTTATCTGTATGCTATTCCCTATCAATTGTATCGCCGATACAAGATCCGTAGGTACGGATTCCATGGAACCTCCCATCGCTACGTGGCCTATCGTTATCGAGCAATCATGAGCATAGCTCGTACCGATACACATGCGATCTCGCTGCACATGGGCAACGGCGCTTCGGCTTGCGCAATCTATGCGGGCGATTCTATCGATACCTCGATGGGGCTCACCCCACTTGAAGGCCTCGTCATGGGCACGCGCGNNGGAATCACGCTCAATCAAGTGGATTATCTCCTGAACTATCAGTCAGGACTCCTCGGTATTTCCGGACTTACCAACGATATGCGCGAACTCCTTGACGAAATGCACGAAAACAACGACCGAAGAGCCACACTCGCGGTCGAGTTGTTTTGCTATCGCGCTCGGAAATACATCGGCAGCTACATTACAACTCTCGCTGCTCGCGCTCCTACTCTGCCCTATATTTCACTGATCTTCACAGGAGGCATCGGAGAAAATTCGCCTGAAATTCGCTCACGCATTTGTTCGGGCCTTCAATGGTTCGGCCTCGAGATCGACGAAGCAAAAAATCAGCAGGCGGTCGGAGGATGGGAAGGCGAAATCTCCAATCCCAACGGCAAGCTGCGAGCATTCGTCATTCCAACGAACGAAGAGTTGCTCATCGCACGCNNATGAAGATCCCCTCGCGCTTCTGACGGCTATCTAAACGGTTGCTGGTGCAGCGAGAACGAGAACACGCTCCCGACTCCCGGTTCGCTTGTCACTTTCATTTGCCCGCGGTGAGCTTCGACTAAGTGCTTGACGATCGCAAGGCCGAGACCCGTCCCACCTGGGGATGAGCGAGCACGATCTTTATCTACTCGATAGAAGCGCTCGAAGAGTCGAGGAAGATGTTCCTCTGAAATTCCTATTCCGGTATCACGAATCGCGATCTGCACCTCTTCGTCGGTCGGCTCATTCGGTGTCAACTCGACGGTCACCGTG